>JAKANG010000233.1 GCA_021812505.1 Pseudomonadota bacterium | reverse complement strand
GGCCCGTCTTGCGCCGCCTCGTCTCGACCTGTCGCGCCGGAGGCTTCGCTGTCCTGCCCGAAGGCCTCGTTCGCTGTCAAATCCGCGCCCATTTCGGGGCCACTCTTATCGTCGTCGCCGCGATATAGCGCAAGTCGGCGTGCGGAGGCGAGAAAAACCTTCGCGGCGGGACCGGCGCCAATCGCGGTGTGAACCACATTGCCGCGCCCCAGCGCGGAATCCATCTCGTCGATGGTGAGAACTTCGAATTCCGGCGGCGCTTCCGCCCCGAAACGGCGGCGCAAAGCCTGACGCAACTTGCGCTTGCCGTCGGCCGCGCCGTCGCGGGCGTGAACCAGGGCGGCGATTTTCCCCGAAACAATCGCCGCTTCGACCTTGGCGAATCCGGTTGTGACCAGTCCCGCCTTGTTGGCCAGCGCCAAGCCCTGGGCGGCGTCGCGCGCCAGAAGCGTCTCGATCAGATCGGGCAGATCGGGCGAGGCGACGGCCTTTTCGCGCAGACCGCGCGAAAAAAGCTGTTTCTTCACCGCCTGCGCCACCAGGGTCTTCGAAAGTCCGACCCAGACGCCGCGCCCCGGCAATTTGCGCTTGAGGTCCGGGACCACCGCGTGATCGGGCCCGAGAACGAAACGGATCAGTTTTTCAGGGGCGGCGGTCGTCCGGGTGACAATGCAGCTGCGCTCCGGCCCCGCCCCCGCAAGGGGAGCGGCCGGTTCGCGACGATCCTGTCCCGTCTCCAACGCCAAATCCAACCTGCCTTTCGTCCGGACCGCGCATCAAGCGGTCTCGCCTCCTTCATCCGCCTCATCCTCGGCCTGCGGCGCGAGATCGGCCTCATCGACCCAGCCCATTTTCACGCGTGCGCGCATGACGATGGCCTCGGCCTCGTCGCGACTCACGTCGAGGCCTTCGAAAAAGCCCGGCGTGCGCACCGTCTCGCCGTTCTTCTTCTCGGTCCAGCCGACGAGATCGTCGGTCGCGCAGCCGGCGAGATCCTCGACGGTCTTAACCTCGTTCTCCCCGAGCTTCACCATCATCGCGGTGGTGACGCCCTCGATCTCGCGCAATTCGTCGGCGACGCCGAGTTCCTTGCGGCGCTCGTCCTGTTCGGCCTCGATCCGCGCCAGATAATCGCGGGCGCGACTCTGGATTTCCGCCGCCGTGTCGGCGTCGAAGCCTTCGATCGCCTCGACTTCGGAAGCGTCGACATAGGCCAGTTCCTCCACCGAGCGGAAGCCTTCGGAGGCCAGCAGCTGTCCGACCACCTCATCGACGTCGAGCGCCTGCATGAAGGCCTGGGTGCGTTCGACGAATTCCTTCTGGCGGCGCTCGGATTCCTCGGCCTCGGTCAGAATGTCGATGTCCCAGCCGGTAAGCTGCGAGGCGAGGCGCACATTCTGGCCGCGGCGGCCGATGGCGAGCGACAGTTGGTCGTCCGGCACCACCACTTCGATGCGCGAGGAATCCTCATCCAGCACCACCTTGACCACTTCGGCCGGTTGAAGCGCGTTGACGATGAAGGTCGCGGCGTCGATCGACCAGGGAATGATGTCGATCTTCTCGCCCTGCAATTCGTTGACCACCGCCTGGACGCGCGAGCCGCGCATGCCGACGCAGGCGCCGACCGGGTCGATCGACGAATCGCGCGAAGTCACCGCGATTTTCGCGCGCGAACCCGGATCGCGCGCGACCGATTTCACCTCGATCACGCCATCGTAGATTTCCGGCACTTCCTGCTGGAACAATTTGGCCATGAACTGCGGATGGGTGCGCGACAGGAAAATCTGCGGCCCGCGCTGCTCGCGGCGCACGTCATAGACATAGGCGCGCACGCGGTCGCCAGGACGGAACAATTCGCGCGGAATCATCTCGTCGCGGCGGATGATCGCCTCGGCGCGGCCAAGATCGACGATGACATTGCCATATTCGACGCGCTTGACCACGCCGTTGATGATGTCGCCGATGCGGTCCTTGTATTCCTCATACTGGCGGTCGCGCTCGGCCTCGCGCACCTTCTGGACGATGACCTGCTTGGCCGACTGCGCGGCGATGCGGCCGAAATCGAGCGGCGGCAGCTTGTCGGCGATCCAGTCGCCGACTTGCGCCGCGGGATTGAGCTTGCGGGCGTCGGCGAGCGAAATCTGGGTGGCTTCGTTCTCGACCTGATCGACGACCAGCATCAGTCGCGAATAACGGGTTTCGCCGGTGCGCGGATCGATCTCGACGCGGATTTCCGTCTCCTGCCCGTAACGCGAACGCGCGGCTTTCGCCATCGCGTCCTCCATCGAGGCGAGCACGATGGAACGGTCGATCGACTTGTCGCGGGCGACGGCGTCGGCGATTTGCAAAAGCTCCAACCGGTTGGCGCTGACGGCCATGGGTCTTCTCCTGAATGATTACTTGTTGTCGGGGCGGCCAGGCGCTGTCTTCTTGGCGCCGCCGCCTTTCTTGAATTGCGCCCGCACGCCGGCCGGCAATACGGGTTTCGCTTTCGGCGCCTTGGCCCGACCCTGCCGCGCGGGCGCCATTTCCCGCGATTCGCCGTCGTCGTCCCCTTCGCCCCGCGCCAGCGCCTTCGCCGCGCGAAGAGATTCACGAATCAGCGCTTCGGTCAGCATCAGCTTGGCCTCGTCGAGATCGCGCAGCGCGAGTTTCGGCGCCCTCTCCTCGTCGGGACCGGCGTCGGCGCGCTCAAGCGTCACGACGCAATCGCGGCCCTCGCCCTCGACGGCGCGGATGATCCCGCGAAAACGCTTGCGCCCGCTGGCATGGGCGAAAGTGAGCTCGATCCTGGCCTCCTTGCCGAGCGCCCGGGAAAAATCCGAGGCGCGGACCAGCGGGCGGTCGAGGCCCGGCGAGGAAATTTCGAGTCGATAGGCCTGACGGATCGGATCCTCGACATCGATCACCGGCGACAAAGCGTCGTGGATTTCCTCGCATTCGTCGATGGTCAGCGAACCGTCCGGCCGTTCGGCCATGATCTGGACGATCGTGCCCTGCCCGGACATGATCTTCACCCGCACGAGGCGAAAGCCCATCGAATTGAGCACGCGCTCCGAAATCGCGGCGATCCGCGCGGCCACGCCGGTTTCCGCAATGAGCCGCGGCTCATCAAGCGGAGCGTCCGCATTTTGGAGCGGCGCGTCGAAGGTCTCGCGCATTTCGGTTTCTGCCTGCGGCGTTGCTTTCAATTTCCGTCCGTGAGGTCCCGGGTAAAACAAAAAAGAGCGGGTCCCGCCAGGGCCCCACTCCCGCTCAAGCCCTCGCGGGCCATGACGAAGATGTTGACTAGCCGTTGTATAATCGAAAGCCGGCTTCGGCGCAAGGATTTGCTTTGCGGCCTACGAAGGATTTACTTCTCGCCCTATATTGTCTCCAAGGGCGCGGCGCGCACAAAGAGCCCGCCGCTCGCGACGGAGTTCGCCGGAGGCGGCGATTCGCTTTAAACTGGCGGCAAAAATGGACCAGAATTTCATTTTTCGATCCGGAGCCACAATGCGCGGCGCATTGGCCGCGGCTTTTCTCGGGCTGGCGCTCGCCGCGGCGCCCTTCGCCTGCGAAGCCAAGGTCGACATCGCCATCGACCTTTCCTCGCAAACCATGAATGTGGAGTCCGCGCAGGGCTCCTATTCGTGGCCGATTTCCACGGCGCGCGCCGGCTATGTCACGCCGACCGGCCATTTTGGCGTCGAGGGCATGCAGCGCATGCATTATTCGCGAAAATATGACAATTCGCCGATGCCGCATTCGATCTTTTTCTATGGCGGCTTCGCCATTCACGGGACATATGAAACGAGGTGGCTGGGCCATCCGGTCTCGCACGGCTGCGTGCGCCTTTCGCCCGCCAACGCCGCCACCCTCTATCATATGGTCCAGGAGGAAGGCGCGAGCATCACCATCTTCGGCGCGCCGCCGATCGCGTCGGGCTGGGCCGGTTCAGGCGCGCGCGCGGCGCGCCGCCGCCACGCCGGGCGCGCCCGCGAAAGCGACGAAAACCCGGTGATGCGGGTGTTCGGCGTGATCTTTTCACCCTGAGAGCCCTTTGGCTCAATCTTGCTCGATCACGCCGGTTGGCAGGCCGTCGAAGCTGCGCGCGTTCTTGTCGCGCCAATAGGCGCGGATTCCTTCGTCGCCCTTCTTCTC
>JAKANG010000232.1 GCA_021812505.1 Pseudomonadota bacterium | reverse complement strand
TCGGTGGAGATTTCATGCCCCCTCCGGCTTCCGGCGCCAGCGCCGCCAATTCCGTTGATGCGGTCGTCAAATGGTTCAAGGCCGACAAGGGCTTTGGCTTCGTCGAACTCGCGAATTCCGGCGGCGACGCCTTCCTTCATATCGGCGCGCTGCAATCGGCCGGTTATGACAGCGTTCCTCCGGGCGCCAAGCTCAAGGTGCTGGTCGCCAACGGCGTCAAGGGCCAGCAGGTGACCCGGGTGCTGGAAGTGGACACCGCCGGCGCCGCCGAGCGCGCGCCGCAGCGCACGTTCGATCCGTCGCGGCCGCCGCCGCGCCGCCAGCCCGACGTCAGCAACGCCGTGGAGCTGCAGGGCGCGGTGAAATGGTTCGACGGCGCCAAGGGCTTCGGCTTCGTCCAGGCCAATGACGGCGGCAAGGACGTGTTCGTCCATATTTCGATTCTCGGCAAGGCGGGAATATCGGCGCTGCCAGAGGGCCAGCCCGTGACGATGAAAGTCGTGGACACCCAGAAGGGCCGCGAGGCGGTCTCCATCGCTCTCGCCTGAGGGGACGCACCCTCCACTACGTCAATTTGAGCAGGGCCAAAGCCCTGCTCTTTTCATTTGGGAACCTTTCATGCAGCCTTCGCGCGACATCGAGCGTCTTCTTGAAATCATGCGAGCCTTGCGCACGCCGAAAACCGGCTGCGCCTGGGATCTGGCGCAGGACTTCAAGAGCATCGCGCCATATGCGATCGAGGAGGCCTGCGAGGTGGTGGACGCCATCGAGCGCGAGGATTTCATCGACCTGCGCGACGAACTCGGCGACCTGCTGCTGCAGGTGGTGTTTCATGCGCAAATGGGGCGCGAAAGCGGCCTGTTTGATTTCGGCGCGGTGGTCGAAGCCGTCACCGCGAAGATGATCCGCCGCCATCCTCACGTTTTCGGAGAGCCGTCGCAGCGCACGCCCGAAGCGGTCGAGGGCGCCTGGGCCGAGATCAAGGCGCAGGAAAAGGCGGAAAAAGCGGCGGCGCGGCGCGCGGCGGGCCTCCCCGAGCAGGCGCGCCAGGGTCATCTCGCCGATATTCCCGTGGCGCTGCCCGCTCTGACCCGCGCCGTCAAATTGCAGGAAAAGGCGTCGAAGGTCGGCTTTGACTGGAACGACGCGCGGTTGGTGCTGGCGAAGATCCGCGAGGAATGCGACGAGGTCGAGGAGGCGCTCGACCGTGGCGACATGGCCCATGTCGCCCATGAGGTCGGCGACGTCCTGTTCGCGGTCGCCAATCTCGCGCGCCACGCCAAGACCGATCCCGACGCGGCGCTGCGGGGCTGCAACGCCAAATTCGAACGCCGCTTTCTCTATATTGAACAGGAGCTGGATCGCCAGGGCCGAATATTGGGTGAAGTCCCGCTCGCCGAAATGGACGCCCTGTGGGACGAGGCGAAAGAGAGGGAACGGCAGGCGTCGCCTTCGCTCCAGACCGCCAAAATTTCGCTTTCCAATCGTGCGACGGCCTTGCGCGACGCCGAGAAAACGCCGAAAACCGGCGCTCGATAACGGAACCAGAGATGAGCGAATCCATGACCGACACCGCGCCGCCCGCCGCCCGGAAAACAGAAGGCGGCCTCGGCGAAACGATCATCGTCATCCTGCAGGCGCTGGCGATCGCTCTCGTCGTGCGCACCTTCCTGTTCCAGCCGTTCAACATTCCGTCGGGCTCGATGATCCCGACGCTGGATATTGGCGATTATCTCTTCGTCTCGAAATACAGCTACGGCTATTCCCGTTATTCCTTCCCCTTCGGCTTTCCCCCTTTCCAGGGCCGCATCCTCGCCTCGGCGCCGCGGCGCGGCGACATCGTGGTGTTCAAGCTGCCCCGAGATAATTCGACCGATTACATCAAGAGGATCATCGGCCTGCCAGGCGACAAGATCGAGATGAAGAAGGGCCGGCTCTATATCAACGACCAGGAAGTTCCGCGCGAGCCGATCAAGCAAGTCGAGACCGAGAACCTGTACGGCCATTACGGCCCGGTCCCGACCTACAGGGAAACCCTGCCCAACGGCGTCGCGCACAGGATCATCGAAATCCAGGGCGACGACGGCTTCAACGACAACGCCGGTCCGTTCCTGGTGCCGCCGAACCATTATTTCATGATGGGCGATAACCGCGACAATTCGACCGATTCGCGCGTGCCGCAGGACCAGGGCGGCGTCGGCTACGTTCCCTTCGAAAATATCGAGGGGCGGGCGCAGGTCGTCTTCTTTTCGGTCGGCGACGGGGCGCCCGCCTGGGCGTTCTGGCGCTGGCCCTGGACCCTGCGGGTCAATCGCCTGTTCAAAGTGGTCCGATGAAGGCGCCGGCGCGGGAGCCGGATCACGACGCGCTCGCCGGCTTGCAGGAGCGCATCGGTCATTTTTTTGCCGACCCGGCGCTGCTGGCGCGCGCGCTCACCCATGTCAGCGCCTTGCCGGCGGCCCAGGCGCAGCGGCGCGTCGATTCCTATCAACGGCTTGAGTTCCTGGGTGACCGCGTCCTCGGCCTCGCCGTGTCCGAAATGCTTTTTCGGCAGTTCCCGCAAGCCGAGGAAGGCGAATTGTCGCGCCGGCTCGCCGATCTGGTGCGCAAGGAAACCTGCGCCGATGTCGCGCGCGACTGGGGCGTCGGCGAATTCTTGCGGCTGGGCGAGGGCGAGGCGCAGACCGGCGGCGCGGCCAAGGCCGCGCTCCTCGGCGACGTCTGCGAATCGATTCTCGGCGCCATTTTTCTCGACGCCGGTTTTTCCGCCGCGCGGGAAACCGTGCGGCGCTTTTTCCACGACAAGATGCTCAATCCCGCGCGGCCCCTGCGCGATCCCAAGACGGCCCTGCAGGAATGGGCGCAGGCGCGCGGCCTGCCGCCCCCGTCCTATCGCCAGTCCAGGCGGATCGGCCCGGACCATGCGCCCGTCTTCATCATCGAGGTTTCGGTCGTGGGTTTCGAGCCGGCCGCGGGCGAGGGCAGCTCGAAGCGCTTCGCCGAACAGGCCGGCGCCCAGAAATTCCTGTCCCGGGAGGGCGTGTGGAAGGAAAACGCGTGAACGAAACGTCCCAATCCTCGCGTTGCGGCTTCGCCGCCTTGATCGGCGCGCCCAACGCCGGCAAGTCCACTCTGCTGAACCAACTGGTCGGCGCGAAGGTCTCGATCGTCTCGCGTAAGGTCCAGACCACCCGCGCTTTGGTGCGCGGCATCGCGCTCGAAGGCGCGGCGCAGATCATCTTCGTCGATACGCCCGGCATTTTCGCCCCCAAACGCCGGCTTGACCGCGCCATGGTCACTTCCGCCTGGGGCGGGGCAGGCGACGCCGACGTGGTTTGCCTTATGGTCGACGCGCGCAAGGGCGTGGACGAGGAGGTCGAGGCGATCCTTGAAAAGCTGCCTCAGCTCAAGGCGCCGAAGATTCTTGTTCTGAACAAGATCGACGCCATCGATCATGAAAAGCTGCTCGGCCTCGCCGCCGATCTCAACGCGCGCCTGCCCTTCGCCGACACTTTCATGATCTCAGCGCTCAAGGGCCACGGCGTCGGGAAATTCCGCGAAAAGCTCGCGGGCTACATGCCCGACGGCCCCTGGCTCTACCCCGAGGACCAGGTTTCCGACGCCCCTCTGCGGGCCCTGGCCGCCGAAATCACCCGCGAAAAACTGTTCGAGCGCCTGCACGACGAACTGCCCTACCAATCCACGGTCGAAACCACGATGTGGACCGACCAGAAGGACGGTTCCGCGAGAGTGGAGCAGACGATCTATGTCACCCGCGACGGTCAGAAGAAGATCGTGATCGGGGAAGGCGGGCGCACCATCAAGGCCATCGGCCAGGCGGCGCGCAAGGAGATTATCGAGGCGGCGGAACAGAACATCCATCTGTTCCTGTTCGTCAAAGTGCGCGAGAATTGGGGCGACGACCCCGAGCGTTATCGCGAAATGGGGCTGGAATTTCCCAAGAAATGAGGAGCCGGCGGCCATGGAATGGTCGGAGCGCGGCCTGATCCTCGGGTGCAGGAAACATGGCGAGACCAGCGTTATCCTGGAGCTGATGACGCGGGCCCACGGCCGCCATCTCGGCGTCGTGCGCGGCGGGCGCTCGAAAGCCATGCAGCCGGTGCTCCAGCCCGGCAATGAGGTTGCGGCGGTGTGGCGGG
>JAKANG010000231.1 GCA_021812505.1 Pseudomonadota bacterium | reverse complement strand
GTCGCCGCCGGCGAAATCGACGATGAAGCGGCGCGAGCCGACATCGACCGTTTCATTCGAGCCGAGCGCCTTGGGCCAGGTCTTCCAGGTATTGACCACCCGGCCGGCCGGCGAAAGGTCCGGCGCGTCGAGCAGCGCCCGGATGCGATAGGAATAAGAGAAAGGCTTGCCGGAAGGCGGGGGGGCGGCCGCCGTCCAGTACGTGACGATATTGTCCGCGGTCTCATCCTTGGTGGCGAGTTCGAGCAGTTCGATCCGTCCTTCGCCCCAGTCATCGTGCGGCTCGACGAAATAAGTCGGTCGAATCTCATATTCGAGTTCGAGATCCTGATAATCGCGGAAATGGCGGTCGCGCTGGACGAGGCCGAAGCCCTTGATGTCGTTCCCGGGGAAGGTGGACATGACTTTGACGCGCGGCGCGCGCAGGGGCCGCCAGATCCACTCGTCGCTCGACGTGCGCATCAGCAGGCCGTCGGAATCATGCAATTGCGGCCGCCAGTCGTCATAGGGCTTGCCGCTGTAACGGTCCTCGCCGAGGAAGAACATCGAGGTGAGCGGCGCGAGGCCGAATTTCACATTGTCGCGGCGCGGGAAAATGGTGGCGGAAACTTCCATCACGCTTTCGACTCCGGGCGTGAGTTCGAATTTATAGGCGCCGGTGACCGAGGGGCTGTCGAGCAAAGCGAAAATCCGCACGACATCGGGCGCAGTTTTCGAGGTCTCGATCCAGAATTCGCGAAAATAGGGGAATTCCTCGTCGTCGCCGCCGGTGTTGACGGCAAGGCCGCGCGCGGAAAGCCCATAGGCCTGGCCGCGGCCGAGGAAGCGGAAATAGGTGGCGCCGAGGAAGGAAACCAGTTCGTCCTGACCGTTGGGTGAATTCAGCGGGTAATGCAGGCGGAAGCCGGCGAAGCCGACATTGACCGGTAGGCTCTTCTCGAATTTCGTGCGGCCATAGTCGAACAGGCTGGTCGAAAAGGGAATCGGCGTGGAAATGCCATCGCGGATCGTGTTCACCACCACCGGGCGCTTGTAAATGAAGCCGGGATGGAACAATTGCAGCCGATAGGGGCCGGTGGTGATCGGCGATTTGTCGGGCTTGAAGCGGATGTCGCGATAGGCGTCGAAATCGAGCTTGGTGAGCGCCTCCGGCAGCTTGGGCAGGGTCCCGTCATAGGGGGCGGCCGCGAGATCGCTTGCGCGCCGCACCACGTCGTCGAAGCCGAAATGGGGCTTTGGCGGCCGGCCATTCGTGGCGCCAGCCCCCTCCGCCGCGATGGCGGGCAGGACGTGGGGCGCGAAGGCGGCGGCGCCGGACAGGGCGATGGCGTTGAGAAGCGAGCGGCGGTCAAACTTAGGCATGATTCGGTCCCGGGCGGGCGCGCCAGAAAAACGCCGGTTCGGCGGGCGCAAACTAAGGAGTTAGCCGCGATTTGCGGCCTCTGCAAGGCGTCTCGCCGACCTCGGCGCGCCGTGGATGCGAACGGCGCCGCTCCAGCCGGCAAAAAATTCGAAAATTTTGGCTTTTTCACTTGCGCTTAAGGCGCGGAGTCTTATTTATCGATCTGCCCAAATCGCACGTGCCTGTGGTCGTGTGTCGGTTGGCGGGACTTCGGACAAGAGGCCGGAGAAACGCCTGAGAAGCAAACCGGCAGCCGGAGGCGAACCGGCGAACCCCGTCTGAACGGGGGATCGCGACTTAAAGCAACGACGGACCGGGCTTTTTCGTCTCTGCCGGCCTTCCAAAGCCGGCTTACCGAAGAGGCTAGTCTTTCTTGCCGGGCGTGCGGAACGGGATCTCCCCATTCCAATCGAAGGCCGCACGAAACTTGGCAGGCGCACCCGCCTTCCGGGCTTTTGGCGTCCACGGCGCAGCACCCGACCGTTCAGCAGCGCATGATGCGCCGCGAGGGCGGTCCTGGACGGCGTTTGCCTTGCCCCTCGCGTCTCCACCGCGCGAGGCGGACGGCTGGCGTTCGTCCTCCCGAAGCTCTTGGTTCCGGCGGGAAACCGCCCTTCGAAGGGATGCCGCGATGACCGATCGTATCCTCGAATTCCTCCGCGACCGCCGTGAAAAGGGGCTGGATCACGGCCCGTGCCTCGTCGTCGATCTCGATGTCGTGCGCGAGAATTACGCCGCCTTCGCCAAGGCGTTGCCGGACACGCGCGTGTTTTACGCCGTCAAGGCCAATCCGGCGCCCGAAGTTCTCGCTTTGCTCGCCAGCCTCGGCTCGTCCTTCGATTGCGCCTCGGTCGTAGAAATCGGGGAGGCGCTCGCCGCCGGCGCGAGTCCCGACCGTATTTCCTTCGGCAACACGATCAAGAAGGAGCGCGACATCGCCCGCGCCTTCGCGCTCGGCGTGCGGCTGTTCGCCGTCGATTGCGAGGCCGAAGTGGAAAAGGTCGCACGCGCGGCGCCAGGCGCAAAGGTGTTCTGCCGCATGTTGTGCGCGGGCGACGGCGCCGAATGGCCGCTGTCGCGCAAATTCGGCTGCGCGCCGGAGATGGCGCCGCGCGTGCTGGAGCTGGCGCATCGGCTTGGCCTCGAAGCTTACGGACTGTCCTTCCATGTCGGATCGCAACAGCGCAATCCGCGCATGTGGAACGGCGCGCTCCATAGCGCCGCCGGCGTGTTCCGCGAACTGGCCGAGCGCGGGATCGTTCTCCAGATGGTGAATCTGGGCGGCGGTTTTCCGGCGCGCTATCTCAAGCGCGTGTCCAGCGTGCGGACCTATGGCGACGAGATTTTCCGGGCGCTGCGACGCCATTTCGGCAACCGCATTCCGGAGACGATCATCGAGCCGGGGCGCGGCATGGTCGGCGACGCCGGCGTCATCGAGGCGGAAGTCGTGCTCATCTCCAAGAAGTCGGACGACGACGCGGTGAAATGGGTCTATCTCGACATCGGCAAGTTCAATGGACTTGCCGAAACCATGGACGAGATGATCCGCTATCCGATCCGCACCGATTACGACGCCGACCCCCGCGAACCTTGCGTGCTGGCGGGACCCACCTGCGATTCGGTGGACGTTGTCTATGAAAGGGAGCCGTATCCGCTGCCGGTCAGTCTGGAAATCGGCGCGAAAGTCCTGATCGAAGGGACGGGCGCCTATACGACGACCTATTCGGCGATCGGCTTCAACGGGTTCCCGCCCTTGCAGTCCTTCGTGATCTGAAATCTGGATTCGGGCCGTTCTTCAAACCGTCATACGCCTTGTGAAATGTGGCCTCGCGTCAGCGCGGCCGCTTGACCTCGCGCGGCGTCTCGGCCAGTAAACCGGCGGCCCCCACCCTAGCTCTCCCCCACAAGGGGGGGAACAAGCCGCCCGCGACAGAAGGAAACCATCATGACTGACTGGCCCGTTCATGGCCGCATTTCCGGCCCGATCGTGATGATTGGCTTCGGCTCCATCGGCAAGGGCGCGCTGCCGCTGATTGAGCGGCATTTCGAATTCGACAGAAAGCGCCTCGTTGTCATCGATCCAACCGACGTCGATCGTGAACTGGTGGACGTGCGCGGCTATGAATTCATCAAGGCCGCCGTCACCAAGGAAAATTACCGCGAACTGCTCACGCCGCTCCTGACCCGCGGCGGCGGCCAGGGCTTCTGCGTCAATCTTTCGGTGGACACTTCGTCGCTTGCGATCATGGAATTGTGCCGCGAGATCGGCGCGCTTTACATCGACACGGTGATCGAGCCCTGGGCCGGCTTTTATTTCGACAAGCATCTGGGCCCGGAAAGCCGCTCCAATTACGCCTTGCGCGAGACGGTGCTGGAATCGCGGCGCAGGAACCCGGGCGGGACCACGGCCATTTCCTGCTGCGGCGCCAATCCCGGCATGGTGTCCTGGTTCGTGAAACAGGCGCTGATGAATCTTGCCGCCGATCTCGGCGACGCGGGGCCTGAGCCCCAAACCCGCGAGGAATGGGCGGCGCTTAGCCACCGTCTCGGGATCAAGGGCATTCATATCGCCGAGCGCGACACCCAGCGCGCCAAGAACCCGAAGCCGCGCGGCGTCTTCGTCAACACCTGGTCGGTGGAAGGCTTTGTCTCGGAAGGCATTCAGCCGGCTGAACTCGGCTGGGGCACGCATGAGACCTGGATGCCCGACAACGGAAGGACGCATAAGTTCGGCTGCGGCGCCGCGATCTATCTGCTG
>JAKANG010000230.1 GCA_021812505.1 Pseudomonadota bacterium | reverse complement strand
GGCGGAATCTGGCGGGCGATATAGCCGATCCGGACCTCTATCCGCGGGGAGGCGGTCTGCGCGCGCGCCGGAGCGACGACCGCGACCCGGATGGCAAGGGCAACAGACAAAAGGAGCCACGGCAGGCTCAGTTCGAATCGATCGATCATCAAAGCAAAGATAATCGTACTGACTGATCGAAGCAGTCTATTTCATCATCATAAGCGATTAATAAGATCGTTGTCCGGGGTCGAGACGCGCAATCTCTCGAACTTACGCGTAGAATGCCAATGTCGCCGTAATTTTATTGCGTTGCGGCAAAATTGCGCAGCTAAGCGCATTCTGGTTGCTATATATGATGAACGGCACGGGGCGACTGCACGCTATCATGCTTGTCGGGAACTTGGCAGAACAGATTCAACGCCCGATCATTCAAAAAGACCGAGCGTTTCCATGACCGGCGGACATCGGCAGCGACGAGTCAGGGCTTCCGGCAATTTGGAAACAATTACCGGCAAGCGAACAACGGAGGCGATGATGAGCGGACATCCTTTCGGTTTCGGCAATATCGTCAGCTTGTTCCGGGGCCGTAACACAAAACCCCAGCACGAGGAGACGACCAAGATGACCGACATTCGACTTCATCCGGGCATCGACAATGGCCTGAAGCGCGGCCGCGACGATTTCGCCGGCGGAACCCTGGTCTGCAAATGCGCGACCAATCCCGTCCGCGTCGAGATCACTGGCCAGGTGGCGCATAACCACGCTTGCGGCTGCAGCAAATGCTGGAAGCCGCCGGGCGCGATTTTCTCGGTGGTCGGCGTCGTGCCGCGCGACCGGCTGCGCGTCGTCGCCAATGAGGACAAGCTGTACATCGTCGATCCCAACGCGGTGATCCAGCGTCACGCCTGCAAGGAATGCGGGGTCCACATGTTCGGGCGGATCGAGAAGACGGATCATCCCTTCTACGGCCTCGATTTCATCCATACTGAATTGTCGCGCGAGGACGGGTGGGCGCCGCCGGAATTCGCCGCTTTCGTCTCGTCGATCATCGAGCAGGGCTTCCCACCGTCGAAAATGGGGGAAGTGCGCGACAGGATGCATGAGATCGGCCTGCAGACATACGACTGCCTGTCGCCGCCATTGATGGACGCCATCGCCACCCACGTCGCCAAATTGTCCGGCAAGCTGGCGGCGTGAGTCTTCGGTCGGCGCGCCGGCGTGCTGTCCGGCGGAAGACCGACGCGGGCGCGCGCAAAGCGAAAACGCGCCCGCGTTGACGCCTATTTTTCGGGAGCGGCTCATGGAGCAAATATCGACCGCCAAATCGCATGGCGGCGTCCAGGGAATCTATCGTCATCCAGCGCGGACGACGGCATGCGACATGACTTTCTCCGTCTTCGTCCCGCCGCAGGCGACGACAGCTCCGGCGCCCGTGCTGTGGTATTTGTCCGGCCTGACATGCACCCACGCCAATGTCACGGAAAAGGGCGAATATCGCGCGGCGGCGGCGGCGCATGGCGTCATCGTGGTTTGCCCCGACACCTCGCCGCGCGGCGACGACATTCCCGACGATCCTGACGACTGGCGCTTTGGCAAGGGCGCGGGATTCTATCTCGACGCCACCGAAGGGCCTTATGCGCGTCATTACCGCATGGCCTCCTATGTTCTCGACGAATTGCCGGCCCTCGTCGCCGAGAATTTTCCCGCCGACATGAGCCGGCAAGGGATTTTTGGGCATTCGATGGGCGGGCACGGGGCGCTGACCATGGCTTTGAAACATCCCGAAAGATTCCGGAGCTGCTCGGCTTTCTCCCCGATCGTCCAGCCCATGACCAGCGGCTGGTCGCGCCCGGCGCTGCAAAAATATCTGGGACCGGACGAAAAGGCCTGGCGCGCCTATGACGCGACCGCGCTGATCGAAGACGGCTGCCGTTTCAAGGAGTTCCTGGTCGACCAGGGCGCGGCGGACCCCTTCCTGCAGGACGGGCTAAAACCCTGGCTGCTGCAGGAAGCCTGCGCGAAGGCGGCCATTCCGCTCACCCTGCACATGCGCGAAGGCTACGATCATTCCTATTATTTCATCTCGACCTTCATGAGCGACCACATAGCCTGGCACGCCGCCCGGCTCTGACCCGTCCTACGGCAGCCGATCAATCCTTGAGCGCGCGGTCGAGATTGATCGCGCGAGAGAAATTTTTCGCGGCGGCGGCGTCGATATGCGCGGAAGCCACATCCGCCCCGTCGAGATTGGCGCCTTCGAGGCGGGCGCCGCGCAGGTCGGCCCCGGCGACGTCGGCGTGAGAAAGATCGGCGCGCGAGAGATCGGCGTCGTTCAGTTGCGCGAATTCAAGATCGGCGCGCGAAAAATCCGCTCGCGCCAGATCGGCGCCGCGCAGGTCCGCCGAGCGCATCACCGCATGCATCAAGCCCATGGACTGGTTTTTCATGTCGGCGGAGCCATCGGCGCCCGCCAGCTTCGCTCCGGCAAAATGCGCCCCGGTGAAATCGCCGGCGAGACGCGCGCCGGACAGATCGGCGCGGTCGAATCTCGCGTGCAGCATTTGCGCGCCGAACAGCCGCGCGCCGGAAAGATCGGCGCCGGAAAGATCGGCGCCCAGCGCCCAGACGTCGTCGAGCACCGCACCGCGCAGATCCGCTCCTGAGAGATTCGCGTGATTGAGCCGCGCCCCGCGAAGATCGGCGCCTTGCAGGTCGAGTTTCGACAGATCGAGAGCGTTGAGGCTCTTGCCGGCCAGATCGAGCTTCTGGCCCGGCTTGAGTTTGGCGATCAGGCCCTCGATGTCGGCGCGCGACAGTTCGGCCTGGGTGAACGCAGGCGTATTCAGGTCGACCCCGCTCATCATTCCCTGCGCCGAAATGCGAGCGGGAAAAGCCGGCGCCACCGCGCCGAGCGCAAACGCGACCAGGCGGATGGCCCAACGCGATCGAGTAAAAGGCATCATGACCGCCTCCTCCGGCGCATCGCCCGCCGGAGCGGTCTTCCGGTTCCGACCGCGCCGCGTGGCTCCCCAATCAGAGAAACCGAGAAACGCCTGCTGCGTTCCCATGAATTCGCGCGCCGGCGAAGGGCCGGAATTCATCGCCCAGGCCGCGAAGGACCGGGCTCTGGCTGAAGCCATGGGGCGTCGGACTGCGCCGAAACGATCAAGGCGGCGGTCTTCGGCTTGCCAAGAGTCTCGACGTCCACTCCGGCCAGCGCCTCAAGCTCGGCGAGCCGCTTCTCGCGCTCGATCCGGGCTTCCGCGGCCAGCAGCCGGATCGCGTCATAGGTCCGGATGCTGTCGATCAGATCGACGAAAGACGATTGCCCCGCCGCATAGGTCTGCTGCGAACTGGTCAGCGTCTGCTGCGCCAGAGGCACGAGGCTGCGGCGGTAAAGCGCGACCTGGCGCTCCGCGTTGCGCATCAGATAGAGATTGGCGACGAAACTGGCGGCGCGGTCCTTGCCGGTCTGGCGCAGCAGGGCTTCGGACGACCGCTCCATCGCGGCCGCATTGTCGATCGTCGCGCGGATCTGCGGCAAGGTCGTCGGCAGCATCGCCATGGCGCCCACCGTCTGCGAAATCGAGCCGGTGATGGAAAAGGACGGGATGACGTCCGGCAGATAGCCGAGCGAGGCCAGATCGATGGCGTTCTTGCGTCCGGCGACCTGCCGGGCGAGCGCGGCGAGCTCCGGATTACGATCGACGGCGACGGCGATCAGCCGCGCGTCATTCGCGAGCACGGGCCGCGGCGCGGGCAATTGCGGCGGCAGGCCGAGCGGAGCTGACGCGTCGCGGGCCATCAGGCCATTGAGTCTGGCTTTCGCCGATCGCGCCTCCGCGTCGAGATTGCCGAGATTGTTTTTGGCGACTTCCTGCTCGGTCCTGGCCTTCAGGGCGTCGGGAACGGAGCCGCCGACTTTTGCGCGCGCGGCGGCCGAAGCCGAAGCGAGATCGAGGACATGGACGACGTCGCGCTGAATGCGCGCCCGTTCTTCCGCCAGCGCCAGATCGAGATAAGCGTCGAGAACTTTTTTCTGCAGATCGAATTTGGCGGCGCGGAATTTCTCGCCGGCCTCGCGCGCCGCCTCCAGCGCCACCTTGCCGGCCGTCGCCGGCTTGACCGGCAGCTGCAAATTCATGCTCGGATCAAATCCGGCGGCGAGCGTCGTCCTGTC
>JAKANG010000229.1 GCA_021812505.1 Pseudomonadota bacterium | reverse complement strand
GCGCCATGCCGCTCGCCCTGTCCTTCGGCGAGGGCGGCGAAATGCGCCGTCCGCTCGGCGTGTCGATCATCGGCGGCCTGATCGTCAGCCAGATGCTGACTCTGTTCACGACGCCGGTCGTCTATCTCTATCTCGACCGATTCAGCCTTTGGACGAAGGCCCGGCGCGTCGCCTGGTTCGGACGCCGCCGCAATCCGGACGCGCCGGCCGCCGAAAATATCTGACCCCGAAAATATCTGATCCCGCCTCTTGCGAACGTAAAAACTCCCGCCCATTTCAGATAGTTGACCCCAGCCTCGCCGCAAGGCTCCGTGGACCGGCGTCCACCATGGGCGTTTGAAGCGTTGATCCGCCGCATGCGCGTCTTTGCAAAAAATAAATTGCGCAAAGCGACGCCATGACGCCAATCTGCGAGCCTGAAATCGAGGCGCCTGAGGAATGAGCATGTCTGTTCACGTCGCCTGGGACGAGGGTGTCGCCCGCGAACTGATTGAAGAACGCGCCGGGCTCGAAGGCGCGATGTTGCCGATCCTGCATGCTCTGCAGAAAAAATTCGGCTATGTCGACGCCCGCGCCGTCGCCGTGATCGCCAAAGTCCTGAACATCTCCCGCGCGGAAGTGTTCGGGACCATTTCCTTCTATCACGACTTCAAGCGTCAGCCGCCGATGGGCGGGACGATCAAACTGTGCCGCGCCGAAGCGTGTCAGGCGCGCGGCGCGGAAAATCTCGCCGAACATCTCGAACGGGTCCATGGCGTCAAGATCGACGGCGGCTATCGCAATGGCGTCAGCGTCGAAACCGTCTATTGCCTCGGCAATTGCGCGCTGGGCCCAAATGCGCTGCACGACGGCGAGATTTTCGGCCGGCTCGACGCGCAAGGCCTCGAGGATCTTTACGCGAGCGTCGCGCGCAAGACGGGAGAGTGAAAATGACCGCCCGCGTCTTCATCCCCCGCGACGCCGCCGCCCTCTCGGTCGGCGCCAATTCCGTCGCCGAGGCCATCTCGCGCGAGGCGAACGCCCGCGGCGAAGCTATCGAAATCGTCCGCACCGGCTCACGCGGCATGCTGTGGCTTGAGCCTCTGGTCGAGATCGAGACGTCCGGGCGCCGAATCGCCTATGGCCCGGTCGCGGCGCGCGACGTTCCGTCGCTCTTCGCCGCGAGACTTCTGCGGGGCGGCGATCACGCCCTGCGGCTCGGGCCGACGGAAGACCTCGACTGGATGAAGCGCCAGCAGCGTCTGACCTTCTCCCGCATCGGCGTCATCGATCCGCTGTCGCTCGACGATTACTGCGCCCGAGACGGCCTCAAGGGCCTCAAAAAGGCGCTGACGCTGTCGCCGGCCGACGTGGTCGATCAGGTGCTGCAATCGGGTCTGCGCGGGCGGGGCGGCGCCGGCTTCCCCGCCGGAATCAAGTGGAAGACCGTTCAGGGCGCGCAGGCCGAGCGCAAATATGTGGTCTGCAACGCCGATGAGGGCGACAGCGGCACCTTCGCCGACCGCATGGTCATGGAGGGCGACCCCTTCATGCTGATCGAGGGAATGGCCATCGCCGCTTACGCCGTGGGCGCGAGCAAAGGTTACATCTACCTGCGCTCCGAATATCCGCACGCGGCCATAACCATGGAAAGGGCCATCCATCTGGCCGAAAAGGCCGGCTGGATCGGCAATGACGCGTTCGGTCAGGGAAAGCCTTTCCATCTCGAATTGCGGATCGGCGCGGGGGCCTATATCTGCGGCGAGGAAACCTCGCTGCTCGACAGTTTGGAGGGCAAGCGGGGCATGGTGCGCGCCAAGCCGCCCCTCCCTGCCCTCTCCGGCCTGTTCGGCAGGCCGACGCTGATCAACAATGTCCTGACCCTTGCCGCCGTGCCGTTTATTCTCGCCGAGGGCGGAAATGCCTATGCCGACTACGGCATGGGCCGCTCCCGCGGCACCCTGCCGATTCAGCTCGGCGGCAATATTTTGCGCGGCGGCCTGATCGAGCGCGCCTTCGGCGTGACCTTGCGCGAAATCATCGAGGATTTCGGCGGCGGCACGGCGAGCGGGCGCCCGGTGCGGGCGGTTCAGGTCGGCGGCCCGCTCGGCGCCTACCTGAGCGAAAAAGAGCTCGACCTGCCGCTCGACTATGAAACGCTCGCCGCCAACAAAGCCATGCTCGGCCATGGCGGGATCGTCGTCTTCGACGACACCGCCGACATGGCGAAAATGGCGCGTTTCGCCTTTCATTTCTGCGCCGCGGAGAGCTGCGGCAAATGCACGCCCTGCCGGGTCGGGGCGGTGCGCGGCGAAGAGACAGTAGGAAAGATCATCGCCGGCCGCGATATCGAAGCCAATCTCGCGCTGGTGCGCGATCTTTGCGAGGTCATGACCGACGGTTCGCTCTGCGCCCACGGCGGTCTCACCCCCATGCCCGTCCTGTCCGCGATCGACCGCTTCCCCGAAGATTTCGCCGCCCCCGCGCATAGGACAGCCGCCGAATAGGAGCTCAAGATGAGCCTTATCAAGGAACTGGATTACGGCACCCCGATCCGCATCGCGGAAAAGGAAGTCAGTCTTACCATCGATGGCGAGAAAGTCTCGGTTCCCGCCGGGACGTCGGTCATGGCCGCCGCCATGACGCGCGGCGTCAAGATCCCCAAACTCTGCGCCAGCGACAATCTCGAGCCGTTCGGCTCCTGCCGCCTTTGTCTAGTGGAAATCGAAGGCAGGCGGGGCACGCCCGCCTCCTGCACCACACCTGCCGAAGAGGGCATGGTGGTCCACACCCAAAGCGAGAAGCTCGCCCGGCTCCGCCGCGGCGTGATCGAGCTTTATGCCTCCGATTATCCGCGCGACGTCCTGACTTCCGCCGGCGGGGCCGAGTTCCTGGACGCCGCCGCCGAGGTCGGTCTTCGCGAGGTCCGTTACGGGTTCGAGGGCGCGAATCATCTCGAGGACGCGCCCGATCTTTCCAACCCCTATTTCGCCTATGACCCGGCGAAATGCATCGTCTGCAGCCGCTGCGTGCGCGCCTGCGAGGAGGTTCAGGGCACATTCGCCCTGACGGTCGAAGGCCGCGGTTTCGAGTCGCGCATCAGGCCCGGCTCGACCGATTTCATTAATTCGGAATGCGTCTCCTGCGGCGCCTGCGTCCAAGCCTGCCCGACCGGGTCCCTGATCGAGAAAAGCGTGGTCGCGCAGGGCATGCCCGAACATTCGATCGTGACCACTTGCGCCTATTGCGGCGTCGGCTGTTCGTTCAAGGCGGAAATGCGCGGCGAAGAGCTGGTCCGCATGGTTCCCTACAAGGGCGGACAGGCCAATGAGGGCCACAGCTGCGTCAAGGGACGCTTCGCCTTCGGCTACGCCACCCACAAGGATCGCATGCTGAAGCCGATGATCCGTGAAAAAATCACCGACCCCTGGCGCGAGGTGAGCTGGGACGAGGCCATCGGCCGCGCGGCGAGCGAGCTGAAGCGTCTGCAGGCGGCCTACGGCCGGGAGTCGATCGGCGTCATCACCTCGTCGCGCTGCACCAACGAGGAAACGTTCGTGCTGCAGAAGCTGGCTCGCGCCGCCTTCCACAACAACAATGTCGACACCTGCGCCCGCGTCTGCCATTCGCCGACCGGCTACGGCCTCAACAGCACGCTCGGCACATCGGCGGGAACCCAGGACTTCAAGTCGGTCGATGAGGCCGATGTCATTCTGCTCATCGGGGCCAATCCCACCGACGGCCATCCGGTCTTCGCATCGCGGATGAAAAGGCGCCTGCGCGCCGGCGCCCGGCTTATCGTCGCCGATCCGCGGGCCATCGACCTCGTGCGCACCCCCCATGTGAAGGCCGACTATCATCTCCAGCTCAAGCCGGGGACCAATGTCGCGCTGCTGAATTCCCTGGCCCATGTCGTTGTGACCGAAGGGCTGGTGGACGAAGCTTACGTCCGCGCCCGCTGTGACCTCGAACAATTCGACGCCTGGGCCCGTTTCGTCGCTTCACAGAAGAATTCGCCGGAGGAAATGGAGAAATACACCGGCGTTCCGGCCAGGGACGTGCGCGCCGCGGCCCGTCTCTACGCCAGCGTGAAGAACGCAGCGATCTATTACGGCCTCGGGATCACAGAACACAGCCAAGGCTCCACCGCCGTCATGGCGCTGGCAAATCTGGCCATGGCCACCGGCAATA
>JAKANG010000228.1 GCA_021812505.1 Pseudomonadota bacterium | reverse complement strand
CCACCAGCGGGGCGCGCGTAAAGCGGCCGCGCTCGAGGTCGATCTGCCGCGCCTCGGCGCCGGGCTCGCGGCGGGCCACGATCTCGGCCAGGACTTCGCCGGCGCGGGCGCGGCCCTCGCCCTCGAACAGGATGAAACGCCAGGGCGCGAGTTTGCCATGGTCGGGCACGCGCGCGGCGAGGGTCAAAAGCTTGCGCAGTTCCTCGGGCGTCGGACCGGGGCCGCGCATCACGATCGGCGGCGCGGAGCGGCGGGTGGCGAGAAGTCTTAGCGTCTCATTCATGAAAAGATCCCGGTTTTTTGCCGGACAAAGCCCTAAAATGGCCGCTTTGTAAACCGATGCCGAGAGCGGAACGGGGGAGAGGGCCAGTGCGGCGCGCGGAGACGGATCTTGCACGATTGCGACGGCGCGCGTTCGCCGCCCTGCTGGCCCTCGCCTTCCCTGCGGCGGCTTTCGCCGAGACCCCGCCTCTGCCCGCCCTTCCTGCGCCGCCGCCCGTCGTCGGCGCGCCGGGCGACGCCACTGCTCCCAGCCAGGACAGCCAGCCGCGCGTGGCCGTTTCGTTTAACGCGGTTTTCGCGTCCGGCGATATTCAGGCGATCGGCTCCGGATTGATCTGGCGCGTCTTCGACGCGCGGAGCGACGACAATGGCGGCCATGCCCTGGTCGCCGAATCGAACGATCCGGCGCCGACCTTCCAGCTTGCCGACGGCGATTACATCGTCCACGCCGCCTGCGGCCTTGCCGGCGCGACCAGGGAAATCGCCGTCAATGGCGAACCGGTGAACGACAGGCTGGTGATGCACGCCGGCGCTCTGAAGATCGAAGGCGTGATGGGCGACGCGCCGATCGCGGCGCCGCGGCTCGAAAACAAGGTCTATCTGCCCGACCACAACGACCCCGAAGCCAAGCTGATCATCCCCAATCTCAAAGCCGGCGCGCCGGAATGCCTGCCCGAAGGCGCCTATCATATCAACTCGATCCTGATGGACGTGTCGCCTGGATCGAACATTCCGACCAATTCGAACGTCAGCGCCGACATGAAGGTGCAAGCCGGCAGGCTGACCACCGTGGTCCTGCGCCACCGCGCCGCCGCCATGACGCTGAAACTGGTCAATGCGCCGGGCGGCGAGGCGCTCGCCAACACCAGCTTTTCGGTGCTCACCCCTGGCGGCGACGTGATCCGCGAGATGATCGGCGCCTTTCCCACCATCGTCCTCGCCGAGGGCGAATATGTCGCCATCGCCCGCCACGAGAACACGACCTATCAGGCGACCTTCAAGGTCGTCGCCAACCAGAACCGCGATGTCGAGGTTATCGCGTCCCAGCCCGCGCCGTGATTCAGAACAAGGCGCTTGCGTCCGCCCTGGCGGATCATTCATGATTGCCGGACGGAGTTCGACTCATGCGCCCTCTCGCGATCTTCTGCCTACTCGCCGCCATGGCGTCCGTCCCGGCCCTGGCCGCCCCGCCCGACCCGGACCATGGCAAGGTGATCGCCCAGCGCTGGTGCGCCGCCTGTCACGATGTCTCGCTGAGCCAGAAGCAGGCCAGCGCCGACGTGCCGAGCTTTTTCTATGTCGCACGGCACATGGACAAACGCGACCTGACCTCCTTCCTCACCGACCCGCATCCGAAAATGCCGGACATGAGCCTGACCCGGCAGGAAATCGACGACCTGACCGCCTATATCCGCTCGCTCGCCGACACGAAATGACGGATTACGGCGCCGGATTGCCGCGAATCTGATGGAGCGCGTCGATGCGCTTCTCGATCTCCGGATCGAGCGCATGGGGCGCGTCGAGAACCAGCTTCAGCTGATCGAGACTGGTCGCGCCGACGATATTTGCGGTGACGAAAGGCCGCGAGGTGACGAAGGCCAAAGCCAGATGGACCGGGTGCAGGCCATGTTCCCGCGCCAGGGCCAGATAGTCCCCGATAGCCTCGTCCACCCCCGGCTTCTGGTAGCGCTGGGCGCGTGGGAAAAGCGTGAAACGTGCGCCTTCCGGCTTCCCACCGTTCAAATATTTTCCAGTCAGAAAACCCTGCGCCAGCGGCGAATAGGCGAGAAGCCCGACCTGCTCGCGGAAGGCGAATTCGGCGAGGCCGATCTCGAACTGGCGGTTGAGCAGGTGATAAGCGTTCTGAATTGAGACGAGGCGCGGGCCAAGGCCGGCCTCCGCCGCGCGCAAAAACTGGCTGACGCCCCAGGCTGTCTCGTTGGACACGCCGAAATGGCGGATTTTTCCCTGCTTCACCAATTCGCCGAGAGCTGAAACCGTCTCCTCGAACGTGACGCCGTCCGGGCCGCCGCGATCGCGATAGGCGTTGGAATTGCCCTCGAACAGGTCCATCGGCCGGTCCGGCCAATGAAGCTGATAGAGATCGATATAATCGGTCTGGAGGCGCTTCAGCGACTGTTCGACGGCGTAAAATATGTTCTTGCGGTCGAGGCGCGCCGTTGCGCCGTTACGAAACCAGGGCGCTGTGCTGCGCCCGACGATTTTTGTTGCGAGAACGATTCTTTCCCGGTTTTTGCGTGCGGAAAACCATCTGCCGATGATGGTCTCGGTCGCGCCATAGGTCTCCGCGCGAGGGGGGATGGCGTAGAGCTCCGCCGTATCGAAGAAATTGACGCCCTTGGCCATGGCGTAGTCCATCTGCGCGAAAGCGTCTGCCTCTCCCGTCTGCTGGCCGTAGGTCATGGTGCCGAGGCAGATTTCCGAGACTGTCAGATCGGTTCGGCCAAGCGGGCGGTGTTGCATTGTCGGGCTCCTCTGTTGCGCCCAGCATAAGCTTCGGACGCCGCGAAAAAAGCCGTGGCCGCGCCAACGCCGGCTTGCGCCGGCGCGCTTGACGGCGGCCCTTCAAATGCCGAAATGCGTCCTCGCCTGGCGCAGGCAGGCCATGAATCCGGCAAGGTCGCCGCAGCCCGGCAGGGTGACGTCGGGACGGATGACGCGGCGGCCCAGCGCCTTGAGGGCGCCATCGAGCATGAGATTGTCCGCGTTGCCGAAATTCTCGATCGACAGACCCTGCGCGTCGCAATAGTCGCCCTCGGGCGCGGCGTGGACGCCGTGCGCGGCGGCGACGCGGTCGAACAGGGACGCGGCGTCATTGGTATAGGCAAAGACCGGTTTTCCCAGCGCCGCGAAAAAGCCGAGTTCGAACGCCGTGCCCGGGTCGGCGCCGACCCCGCGAAAGGGCGTGAGATTGAAAACGCCTGCGTCGGCTTCGCGCATCAGCGCCACATTGGCGGAAAAGATTTTCTCGTCCAATGTCTCGCCCGGCGCGGCGGCAAGTTCATTGTCGAGGGGGTAAAGCCCGACGAAGCCGAACTCCTCACACAGGATTTTCTTGCGCAGGCCGATCGCGCGCGCGTCGGGCAGGAAGACTTCGGGGCCGGCGAGATAAATTTTGCGATTCGACGGCACGCGCGCGCTCCCTCCACGATCCGAAAATCAAGTCCACAGATTGATCTTGTTGCCCTGCTTGTCGGTGAATCCGCCGAGGATGATCAGGATGAAATCATAGACCGTCCAGACGACAAAACCGCCGCCGGTCAGCAGTTGCAAGACGCCGGTCCAGATCTTGCCGACATAGAAGCGATGGAAGCCGAGCAGGCCGAAGAAGAAGCACAGCAGCGCCGCCGGCAATATGCGCCTGGTCGAGGCGGTGTTGGGCGCGCCGCAATGCGGGCAGACGGTGGCGGTCTCGTGGATCGGCTGGCCACAGCCACGGCATGGGATCATAGGAAGCCTCCGAACGGAAATCCCGCCGGGATCGCCGGCGGGACCAGCTTAGCGCAAATCCGGCGGCGTCGCCTGCCGCGTCAAAACCAGCGCAGCCGCCGCTCTCGAACCTTTGACCGTTCGTCATGGAGCCGGACGCCGGGCAAGTCCGGATTCACGGGACATGCGCAAAGATAAAACAACCGCGATTGGTCCGATCGCATTGGCGGTCGGCCTCCGGGAATGATAGTCATTCGCTTCCTGCCGGAGCCCAAGCGAGCAAAGCACGGGAGAATCGGGAACGCGGTGCAAGTCCGCGACGCGCCCAGCGCTGTAAGGGGGACTGACGGAACACGCGCCACTGGTTCGCCGGGAAGGCGTTCCGCCGGGAAGAACCCAAGTCAGAAGACCGGCCGGCAGGATTGGTTCGGCGCGCATGGA
>JAKANG010000227.1 GCA_021812505.1 Pseudomonadota bacterium | reverse complement strand
AATTTCGGCGGCGGTCTGCATCACCTTGTACAAGCCGATGGTCTGGCTGAGTTCGGCCAGTTTGTCTGGGTCGAGATCCCGCGCCAGCAGGTCCCAGGCTTCGAGCCGCGCCGCTCTGGGTTTCATGACGCTGCCGATGCCGAGCAGGCAGACGCCGCGCAGGATGAAGGGCGCGACGGTCGTCGGCAGGTCCATGCCCTGGGCGTTGCCGCAGGCGGCGACCGCGCCTTCATAAGCGGTCTGGGCGAGAACATTGGCGAGAGTGTGAGAGCCGACGGCGTCCACGGCCGCCGCCCAGCGCTCCTTGCCGAGCGGCTTTCCGGGCGTCGACAGTTCGGCGCGGTCGATGATTTCGGACGCGCCGAGATAAGTCAGAAAATCGGCTTCGTCCTTGCGGCCGGTCGAGGCGATGACCCGCCAGCCGGCCTTGGCCAGCAGCGCGATGGCGATCGAGCCGACGCCCCCCGCCGCGCCGGTGACCAGGACCGGACCGCGGTCGGGCGTCATGCCCTGCTTTTCCAGCGCCAGAACCGCGAGCGCCGCCGTATAGCCCGCCGTGCCGATCGCCATGCTCTGCGCGGCGCTGAAGGCTTTGGGCAGGGGCACCAGCCAGTCGCCCTTGACCCGCGCCTTTTGCGCATAGCCGCCGAAATGGGTCTCGCCGCAGCCCCAGCCGTTGAGGACCACTTCATCGCCCGGCTTGAATTCGGGGTGGGAGGAGCTTTCGACCACGCCGGCGAAATCGATGCCGGGGATCATCGGGAAGCGCCGCACCACAGGCGCCTTGCCGGTGATTGCGAGGCCATCCTTGTAATTGACCGTGGAATGGGTGACGCGAACGGTCACGTCACCGTCCATCAATTCGGACTCGTCGAATTCCGAATAGGTTGCGCGATAACCGGATGCATCCTTGTCGATGCGAATGGCTTTGAATCTGGACATGGACGCCTCCGTGGGGCGCCATCAGACGATGGCGCGCAACGAGCGTCAAGTTGGGCGATTGGCGTATGGATTCAAGCTCGTCTGGCCGGCTGAAATTTTGAGCGCCTCGGCGCCGCGGTTCTGGGCGCGCCCGAAAGATTCGGTCGGGCGCCGGGACCGAAGAGGTGGACGAATTCCGCGAACTGGGACATCGGCAAGGCGCTCGACCAGAGATAACCCTGGGCGAACCGTGCGCCCATCGAGCGCAGACGATTGGCTTCGTCCTCGCTTTCGACGCCTTCGGCGACGACATCGACGCCCATGTCCCGGCCGGTGACGATCAGGCCGCTGATGATGGCGCTCTTGTTGCGGTCCTTCAGCAGGCCGGAAACGAAGGATCGGTCGATCTTGATTTCGCTGATCGGCAGGCTGACGAGATGGCGCAAGGTTCCGCTGCCGGTGCCGAAATCGTCGAGCGCGAGGCTGAAGCCGAGTTCGACGATTTCGTCGAGCAGTTCGATGACGCCGATCTGGCCTCGCCCGTAGATGGCGTTCTCGGTGATCTCGATGCGGATCATCGCGGGCGAGAGCCCCTCGCCGATCAGCATGTTGAGCTTGCCGAGCATCCGTTCTGGTGCCTTGAGGATGGCGCCGGAAAGATTGACCGACGTCGGCAGGGAAATCGAATGCTCGTCTCTCAGGGCGACCAGGGCCTCGCGATAGACGTCCAGCACCAGCTCGTCCAGCAGGGCCCCGAGGCCATGCTTCTCGGCGACGTCGAAAATCTCTTCGAGGGATTGGCCGGGGAAGGCCTTGTCGGGGAAGCGGGATAGCGCCTCGGCGCCCTCGACCCGGCCGGTCATCAGATTGATCCTGGGCTGGAAGTGGAGGGAAAGCGAACGCGAGGCGATCGCCTGGCTGATTCCTCGCGCGATTCGGTTCTCCCTGCGGAATGTGTCGGTCAGACGCGCGCTGTAGTCGAGATGGCCACCGCGTTTGGCCTTTTTCGCCTCGCGCTGCGCCATGTCCGCCGCCGCCAGCAGGTCCGAGCGGGTTCTGGCGTCTCTCGGAAAATAGGCCGAGCCCCCGGTGATCGAGATCGCGGGAATATCCATGTTCGTCGCGCGAAGGTCGTCGAGTCCCTTGTTCACCCAGGCCATGAGGTCCGCGCCCCTTTCATGCGCCGGGCCGCCATGGGCGACAATCCCGAATTCGTCGCCGCCGAGGCGGGCCGCGAAACATTGGCGCTCCGTGCTTGTCGCCAGCACGCCGCCAATCGCCTTGAGCGCTTCGTCGCCGATGGCGTGCCCGAGGGCGTCGTTGATATTCTTGAAAAGATCGATGTCCAGCAAAGTCAGGGAGAATGGCTCTCCGTCGGCGATCAGGGCGTCGAGCTTCGTCATGAACAGGAAGCGGTTGGCCAGCCCGGTCAGATTGTCGGTCTCCGCCAGGCGGGTCGCCGCCCTGCGCGCGGACTCCAGCGCCGCGATGGTGCGCTTGTGATCCTCGAGGGCCTCGTCGCGCTCGACCTGCATCCGGAGCATGTGGATCAGTTGGCGGGCCGTGCCGGCGCCGACCCCCTGGACGACGATCAGGAATGCGGCGGTCGCGCCGCCGAGCAAATACCACGGGATGGTTGCGATGGCGGGGGTCGCCAGAGCGATTCCGATCGCAAAACCGATGACCGAGGCCCTGAACACGCGTGGCGCGAAGCAGGTCGTGTTGGCCATGACCAGCAGGCCGGCCACGGAAACCACCGTCAGCAGGAGACGAAGGCCATCGAGCGCTTCCGCCAGAGGCCAGGACGCCATCGCCCAGACGAAGCCGACGCCATAGAAAATATACTCGATACGGCGCAGGTGAGCGCGGTCGATTTCTCCCTGGGCAAGGGTTCTGGAAAAAATGCGGAGATTGCGCCGAACCAGTTGATCGACCAGGCAATGGATCAGGCCGATAAAGACAAGACTCTGATTTTCGGTGAAATATCCGGCGATGGCGATCAGCCCGAAAACGAATTGCGCCAGATAGGAATTCATCACTTCGCGTTTGCCGAACACCTCGAGCGCGCGCGCCTGAATGCGGTGATCGCCCTCAAGTTCGGCCTGGACGGCAGTCAGGGAAAAATGCGATTTGAACGACAAATTCATCTAGCCTGCCTTAAGCGCGATCGGCAATTTTTAGGCGTTATTTATTAACAATGAGATGAAATCCGGTTACGGATTTGAAACCGGGGCCGGCGGGCAATTTCGCCGAGCGAAAGTGAGAGCGCGGCGACCGTCAAGGCCTTCGGCGCGCGACGGAAACATCACCGAAAGAGGTCGGGAGCTTGAGCGAGCAAATTCACGCCTATGTCGATCTGCTGGCGAAGGCGCTGGAGCTTTTCGGCGTGGGCGTCGTCGTGGGCGGCATTGCGCTGGCGACTTGTTTCTTCGTCAGCGAAGGCCGGCGCGCCGGGGATTGGGCGGGCGCCTATCTTTCCTATCGCGCGAATATCGGGCGCGGCATCCTGCTCGGGCTCGAATTGCTGGTCGGCGCGGACATCATTTCGACGATTACGGCCCCGCTCACGGTTGAAAGCGTCGGGCTCCTGGCCGGCATCGTCCTGATCCGGACTTTTCTGAGCTTCGCGCTCGAAACCGAAATCGAAGGCTGCTGGCCCTGGTGCCGCGCCGCGAAGGAGGCGACGGAAGGCGGAGCAGATCGCCGCTGAAGCGGCGCGCTGGTTTAAAGCACCTTTCCCGGGTTCAGCGTGTTATGCGGGTCGAGCGCCGTCTTGAAGCGGCGCATGACATTCATCGCCACCGGGTCCTTCACTTTCGGCAGCAGGTCGCGTTTCAGCACGCCGATTCCATGTTCCGCCGAGATCGAGCCGTTCATTCTTTGCACCACGGCGTGGACGTTTTCGTTCAGTTCTTCCCATCGGGCCAAAAAGGCCGCCTTGTCGGCGCCGATGGGCTGTGTGACATTGAAATGGATATTGCCGTCGCCCATGTGGCCGAACGGCACCGGGCGCGCGCCGGGGATGGTTTTTTCGACCACGGGCAGGGCTTCGGCGAGAAAGGCGGGAACCGAGGCGACCGGGACGCAGACGTCGTGCTTGATCGAGCCGCCCTCAAGTTTCTGCATCTCGGACAAGTTTTCGCGCAGAGCCCAGAAGGCGGCGCGCTGGTCGAGCGAGGCGGCGACCACCGCGTCTTCGATAATTTCGCGCTCGAAAGCCGCCTCAAGCAAGGCCATCATCTTGTCGTTGAGGCCGCTTTCCGACTG
>JAKANG010000226.1 GCA_021812505.1 Pseudomonadota bacterium | reverse complement strand
CGGCATCGAGGAAGGCTCGCAGCTGCCGCGCTCGATCATCGAATTCTATTACAAGAATGACGCTCTCAACGATCCGATGGTTTCGGAAGAGCACATCACCGCCTTCGGCTGGGCGACGCCGCAGGAAATCGACGACATCATGGCGCTGGCGATCCGGGTCAACGATTTCCTGACCGGCCTTTTCCTCGGCGTCGGCATCCGCCTCGTCGATTTCAAGATGGAATGCGGAAGACTGTGGGAAGGCGACATGATGCGCATCGTCGTCGCCGACGAAATTTCCCCCGATTCCTGCCGGCTCTGGGACATCAAGTCGAACGACAAGCTGGACAAGGACCGTTTCCGCCGCGACCTCGGCGGGCTGGTCGAGGCTTATTCCGAAGTCGCGCGCCGGCTCGGCGTCATGCAGGAAAACGAAAAGCCGATTTCCGGCGGCCCCAAGCTGGTCCAGTAATCCATCCTCCCGAGGCGATTGCGCAAAAGGAAAGCCCCGCCATGAAGGCGCGCGTTACCGTCACTTTGAAAAACGGCGTCCTGGACCCGCAGGGCAAGGCGATCGAAGGCGCCTTGCATTCGCTCGGCGTCGAGGGAATCGCCTCGGTGCGCCAGGGCAAGATTTTCGAGATCGAGGTCGAAGGATCGGACGCGGAAGCCGCCAAGGCGGCTCTGGTCGCCGCCAGCGAAAAACTTCTGGCCAATACGGTGGTCGAGAATTACCGCGTCGAACTGCTCTGACGCCAACGCAAGAACGGACTCCGGAGAGCGCGATGAAAGCGGCCGTTGTGCTGTTTCCTGGATCGAATCGCGAGGGCGACGCAGCCCGCGCCCTGCGTCAGGCGGGCGCCCAGACGTCCATCGTCTGGCACGCGGATTACGATCTTCCCGCGGGAACCGATCTCGTGGTCCTGCCCGGCGGCTTCAGCTATGGCGATTATCTGCGCTGCGGCGCCATCGCCGGCCGCGCCCATATCATGGAGGCGGTGCGTCGCCACGCCGCGCGCGGCGGGCTCGTGCTCGGCATCTGCAACGGCTTCCAGATCCTGTGCGAAAGCGGCCTGCTGCCAGGCGTGCTGATGCGTAACCGCGACCTGCGCTTCGTCTGCAAGCGCCAGCATTTGCGCGTCGAGCGCAACGACACCGCCTTCACCCGCGCTTATCGGCTGCATCAGGCGATCGACGTCGCCATCGCCCACGGCGAGGGCAATTATGAGGCCGAGGCCGAGACGATCGAGCGCCTCGAAGGCGAGGGCCTCGTGGCCTTCCGCTATTGCGACGCCAGCGGCAAGGTCGGCGGCGCCGCCAATCCCAACGGTTCGACCAACGACATTGCCGGAATCTATTCCGAAAAATTCAATGTCCTGGGCATGATGCCGCATCCGGAAAACCTGATCGACCCCCTGGTCGGCGGGGTCGATGGGCGCGGCCTGTTCGAGAGTCTTTCACGGGCGGCGTGAATGCGAGGGGCCGCGCCCAGCGCAAGCCTGACCTTGAACTCGTCGCCTTGCCAAGAAAGACGCGAGGATTTATCGAACGGCAAGCGCCATTTCGCGGCTTTGGCGCGATCTGCCGCATGTCTCCATCGGGGCCGGATTCCTTGACCGTTCAAACCCAATCCCAAAGGCCGGCGACCGAGCCGGCGAATGAGCCGGCGATCACGCCTGAGCTCGTCGCCCAGCACGGCCTCAAGCCGGATGAATATCAGCGCATCCTCGATCTGATCGGCCGGACGCCAACCTTCACGGAACTCGGCATTTTCTCGGCGATGTGGAACGAGCATTGTTCCTACAAGTCGTCGCGGCTTCACCTGAAGAAATTGCCGACCAAGGCGCCCTGGGTCATTCAGGGGCCGGGCGAGAACGCCGGCGTGATCGACATCGGCGACGGCCAGGCCTGCATCTTCAAGATGGAGAGCCACAACCATCCGTCCTATATCGAGCCCTATCAGGGCGCGGCGACCGGCGTCGGCGGCATTTTGCGCGACGTGTTCACCATGGGCGCGCGCCCGATCGCCTGCCTCAACCTGTTGCGCTTCGGCTCGATCGACCATCCCAAGACCCGCCACCTGGTCTCCGGCGTCGTCGCCGGCATCGGCGGCTACGGCAACAGTTTCGGGGTGCCGACCGTCGGCGGCTCGACAGCCTTCCATGCGAGCTACGACGGCAATATCCTGGTCAACGCCATGGCGGTCGGCCTGGCGCGGACCAACGAGATCTTCTACGCCGCCGCGACCGGCGTCGGCCGGCCCATCGTCTATCTCGGCTCCAAGACTGGACGCGACGGCATCCATGGCGCGACCATGGCTTCGGCCGAATTCGACGAGAATTCTGACGAAAAGCGCCCCACGGTCCAGGTCGGCGATCCTTTCTCGGAAAAGCTGCTCCTGGAAGCCTGCCTCGAGATCATGGCCAAGGGTTGCGTCGTCGCCATTCAGGACATGGGGGCGGCGGGCCTGACTTCCTCGGCGGTCGAAATGGGCGCCAAGGGCAATCTCGGCGTCGAACTCGATCTCGACCTCGTGCCCTGCCGCGAGCCGGGCATGACGGCTTATGAAATGATGCTGTCGGAGAGTCAGGAGCGCATGCTCATGGTTCTCGATCCCGAAAAAGAGGAGGAAGCCGAGGCGATCTTCCGCAAATGGGGGCTCGATTTCGCCGTCATCGGCAAGACCACCGACACGCTTCGCTTCGTCATCAAGCATCATGGCAAGGTCAAGGCCGATCTGCCGATCAAGGAGTTGGGCGACGAGGCGCCGCTCTACGACCGGCCCCATGTCGCGCCGGTCAAGCCGGCAAAGCTCGATTCGGCCAGCCTCCCGGCGCCGCTTGGCATGGACGCTGCGCTCAAAAAAATGGTCGCCTGTCCCGATCTCGCCTCCAAACGCTGGGTCTGGGAGCAATATGACCATCTGATTCTGGGCAATTCCGTCCAGCCGCCGGGCGGCGACGCCGCCGTGGTGCGCATCGAGGACGGACCGAAGGGGCTGGCGCTGACCACCGACGTCACGCCGCGCTATTGCTACGCCGATCCTTTCGAGGGCGGCAAACAGGCGGTCGCCGAAGCCTGGCGCAACATCACCGCCGTCGGCGGCAGGCCGCTCGCGCTGACCGACAATCTCAATTTCGGCAATCCAGAAAAGCCGGACATCATGGGCCAGTTCGTCGCCTGTCTCGAAGGCGTCGGCGAAGCCTGCCGGGCGCTCGATTTCCCGATCGTCTCCGGCAATGTCTCGCTTTATAACGAGACGCAAGGCAAGGGCATTCTGCCGACCCCGGCGATCGGCGGCGTCGGCCTCGTGCCGGACGTGGCCCGAAGCGTGGGCCTCGCCTTCCGTGTGGCCGGCGAGAAAATCCTGCTGGTCGGCGAAGGCGAAGGCTGGCTCGGCCAGTCGATCTATTTGCGGGAAATCCTCGGCCGCGAGGAAGGCGCGCCGCCGCCGGTCGATCTGGCGAAAGAAAAGACCCATGGCGATTTCGTCCGCGCTCTGATCGGCGATGGGATGGTCAGCGCCGTCCACGACCTGTCGGACGGCGGCCTCGCCGTCGCTCTCGCCGAAATGGCGATGGCCGGCGGCGTCGGCGCGACGGTTTCGGCGCCTGGCGGCGACAGCGCCGCCAGCTGGTTCGGCGAGGACCAGGGGCGCTATGTGCTCGCCGCGTCGCAGGACAAGGCGGACGAAATCCTGCGCCGGGCCGCGCAGGCGGGTCTGCCGGTCGCGGTCATCGGCGAGTCCGGCGGCGACAGCCTCCGCCTGGGCGCGGCGGCGCTCGTTCCGGTGCGGGAATTGCGCGACGCCCATGAAGGCTGGATGCCGGCCTATATGGCTGGCGGACGCAAGCCCGCGTGACTATCTCTATGCGGGCGGACCTCTCCAACCCAACCACCCAAAGGACTCCCCGATGCCCATGGAAGCCTCTGAAATCGAGCGCATGATCAAGAAGGCCCTGCCCGACGCCGAAATCGTCATCACCGACCTTGCCGGCGACGGCGACCATTACAGCGCCCGAGTCGTCTCCGAGGCCTTCCGGGGTTTGAGCCGGGTGCGCCAGCATCAGCTGGTCTATGAGGCGCTGGGCGGACAGATGGGGGGCGTGCTTCACGCCCTGGCGCTCGAAACCGCGACGCCCTGAACGGCTTGAACCGCGGCGGAATGCCGCTTAATTATGTCCCATCGCGGAGCCTTGACCTCCGTGTGAAAGGAAAAAAACATGTCGGACGCCATGCTCTCCAAC
>JAKANG010000225.1 GCA_021812505.1 Pseudomonadota bacterium | reverse complement strand
CGCATGTCCATCAGCCGCGCCAGCGTTTCGCGGGCGTTGAGATAGCGCCGGCGCTGCTCGGTGTCGCCGAAAGTCACCAGAATCTGACCGGCCACGATTTTTCGCTCGGCCAGAACCTCGGCCCAGATGCGCGACAAAGCGATCTGGCCGACGGCGGCGGAGGCCTGCGAATCTTCGAGTTTCAGCGCGCCAGGCGGCAGGCCGAGCACCGAGCGCCCCAAGGCGACGGCGCCGGAGGAAACCACCAGCACATCGGCGCCGCGGCGGTGCAGGGCGGCAAGATCGTCCGCCAGCCCCTCAAGCCATTCGCGCCTCGCCGCGCCGCGCGCGCGATCCACCAGCAGCGAGGAGCCGACCTTGACGACGATGCGCTTGAATTGATCGAGATAGGGGAGCTTCATCGCATGACCGTCGGACGGGGGAGAGGGAAATCAGTACGCCGTGCGGAGCATGAGCGTCAAACAATCCAGCTCGATTGCGTCGATCACGGCCGCCACTCGTCTTGCGGCGCATGCGCGGCTTCTTCCTGCCGACTCGCGGCGATGACCCGCCACAAGGCGCGCAGAACGTCCGTGACGCCCTCGCCCGCGATCGCCGACATTTTCAAAGGCGCGGACGGTTTTTCACCCTCGGGACACGGCGGGCCGGCGCTGCGTATCGCCCGCTTCAGGCGCTCGATCTGTTTTTTGAGCGTTTCCCCGTCGACCGAATCGATTTTCGACAGAGCGACGATTTCGGTCTTTTCTTCCAGACCGTGGCCATAGGCGGCAAGCTCGCCGCGCACGACCTTGTAATCCTTGCCGGCGTGCTCGCCGGTGGCGTCGATCAGATGCAGAATGACGCCGGTGCGCTCGACATGGCCCAAAAAACGGTCGCCGAGGCCGTGCCCCTCGTGGGCGCCTTCGATCAGGCCGGGAATATCCGCCAGCACGAATTCCTTGCCATCGACATTCACGACGCCGAGATTGGGATGGAGCGTGGTGAAGGGATAATCCGCGATCTTCGGCCTGGCGGCGGAGACGGTCGCTAGGAAAGTGGATTTTCCGGCGTTGGGCAGGCCGACGAGTCCGGCGTCGGCGATCAGCTTCAGGCGCAGGATGATCGTGCGCTCCTCGCCCTCCTGTCCCGGATTGGCGCGGCGCGGCGCGCGATTGGTCGATGTGGTGAAATGAAGATTGCCAAAGCCGCCGTTGCCGCCCTTGCAGATGACGGCGCGCTGGCCGACCTCGGTCAGATCGGCGATCAGGGTTTCGCCGTCCTCCTCGAAAATCTGAGTGCCTTCCGGCACTTTCAGCACGGCGTCGGCGCCCCTGCCCCCGGCTCGGTTCCTGCCCATGCCGTGGCCGCCGGTCTTCGCCTTGAAATGCTGCTGATAGCGGTAATCGATCAGCGTATTGAGCCCGGCGACGCATTCGGCCACGACATCGCCGCCGCGCCCGCCGTCGCCGCCGTCCGGGCCGCCGAATTCAATGAATTTCTCGCGGCGGAACGACACGCAGCCGGCGCCGCCGTCGCCGGAGCGCACATAAATCTTGGCCTGATCGAGAAACTTCATGTTTGAGCCTGGCGCGGCCCGCGCGGAAAGCGCGGGCCGCGGATGTCCCGTGGAGAAATGTTCAGGCCAAGGCTCTATCGAAGGCAAGCGCGGGCCGCAAGACGCCGCCTGTCGACGCCTGCCATTCGTCACGCCGCAAAGCCATCCGCACGACGGGGCTGTCGGCGTGACGACCGAAGCCGGTCTCGAACCTTTCGCTTTCGACAAAGCCGCATTTTTCCAGCACGGCGCGCGAAGCGGCGTTGTCCGTCAGGATGACGGTCGAGAGCTCATCGGCCTCCGTGATCCGGAAGAACGCATCGGCCAGGGCCTGCGCCGCTTCGCTCATCAGGCCGCGCCCAGCATAGGGCCGCCCCAGCCAGAAGCCCAGCCTCGGGCCGTTATCGGTCGCGTCGATCCCCGCCATGCCGACGAGTTTGCGTGGGAAATCCTTGAGCGTCAAAGCGAAACGCAGGGACGATCCGCGCGCGTTGCCCGCGCGCGCCGCGAGGATGCAGCGCTCGGCGGCCTCTAGCGTATAGGGGTGGGGAATCAGCGCCGTCCAGCGGGCGACGCCCCAATCCCCGGCAAGGGCGGAAACGGCGGGCGCGTCTGATCCGCGCGGCCAGCGCAGCCACAGCCGCCGGGTTTCAAGGCGAAACACATCGTCGCGGGCGATTTCGGGGAACATGCATGGGCTCCGGTCAAAGCAGAAGGGGAAACGGCGCCGTTCCCCCTTCAGCACTTGGCTCCGGAACTCATTCCAACCGAAGAATGTGACGAACTTCGCGCTGGAACGTGACCTTTTGTCGTTTCCCCGGCTTTTGGGCCGGATTCTGGAAAATCGACTTTCGGAACCTGCCTGGGGCTTGCGCCGGCGAGGTCCCGAAGAACGCGACCTCTGTTATTCCGCGGCCGTGGCCGCCGGGGCTGGCGCTACCGTAATTACGGATCGGGCGCCCTGGGACTTGAAGACCACCTTGCCGTCTACGAGAGCGAACAGGGTGTGGTCCTTGCCCATGCCGACATTGGCGCCGGCATGCCATTTGGTGCCGCGCTGTCGCACGAGAATATTGCCGGCGACGACCTTTTCACCGCCGAATTTCTTCACGCCGAGGCGCCGGCCTTCCGAGTCGCGACCGTTGCGGGATGAACCGCCTGCTTTCTTGTGAGCCATTGTCCTGCTCCGAAACTTGTCCTTCGCCGCGTCCGACGCGGCCCTTATTCAACCTGTGAAGCGCGAGCCGGTCAGGCGACGACTTCGGTGATGCGCACGACCGTCAGGTCCTGACGGTGGCCGCGCTTGCGCTTGGAATTCTTGCGGCGGCGCTTCTTGAAGGAAATGACCTTCGGGCCGCGGGTCTGCTCGACGATCTCAGCCCGCACGGAGGCGCCGGCGACGAAAGGCGCGCCGATCTGGGCGGCGCCGTCCTTCTCGACCATCAGAACGTCGGAAAAGGTGACGACGGAGCCGGCGTCGCCTTCCAGCGACATGACGGTGATCTTTTCATCGGCGGCGACGCGATATTGCTTGCCGCCGGTTTTGATGACTGCGAACATCGTTTTTCCTCGTGTTCCCTATCCGGCTCTGCGTTGTGAAAGACGCGGCCGGCTTCTTTTGCAGTTGAACCGGGTGGATTGGAGCCCCGCGGCGAATTTGCCGACGGATTTCCGTTGCGGGCGGTTTCGGCCAAAGCCAACGGTTTAGCCAGGCTGAAAAACGCAAATGTCGCGGCGGCGAGCCACGACAAACCGTTGGGTTTCCTATGCCGGACGTCTCGAGAAGTCAAGCGCGGAAGTTTGGCGCGAAGGATTTTCGCCGGCGCCGGGCGAAGGCGCTTGCGCGGGACCGCGCGGCCTGATATTGCGCCGCTTCACCACGAGGCGGGCCAGGCTCGCCGACGCGCCCTTTGATGGAGAGGTGGCTGAGTGGTTGAAAGCACCGCACTCGAAATGCGGCATACGGGCAACCGTATCGGGGGTTCGAATCCCTCCCTCTCCGCCATCGCTAGCGCAAGCTACTGATATATAACCTGTTTCTCACCACCTCGCTCGTCACCCTCCTTCCCCTGGTACAGAAACCTGGTACAGGAGCGGCTCTTGCCGAGGTCGGTTTCGCGCGTCGTGCGGCGCGGCGGCGTCTTCTATTACCGTATGGCGGTTCCCGATCGGCTGGTCGAACGGGTTGGGCAACGGGAGCTTAAGGTCTCCCTGCGAACATCGTCGGCGAAAGCCGCGATGCTGATCGGCCGAACGATTAGCAACCTGATCGACGTGTTGTTTGAGGGACTGCCCCGGATGCCGCAGATGACGAGCGAGCAAATTCGCGACCGCGTCCGCGCCTATTTTCAGGCCAGCCTGAACAAGACGCTCGAACTGTCTCTCGACCTGCCGGCCGATCCCATGATCGACGTGGCGAACGAAATCGCCATGCTGAAGGAATATGCCCACGAGCTCCGCGGCGGTCTCGCTTCGCAAACCTATCAGTCGCCCGTGCCGATCGAAGCCGAGGAACTCTTGTCGTCGCTCGACAAACCGCCGCCGAAGGCGGACATCGACGCCTTCCGCCTCGCAGCGAACGGCATCATGCGGGCGAAGATTGAAAACGCGCGCATCCTGGCCGCGATGCTTGCCGGCGACTATGCTTCGACGGTTCCCCTTGACCCCTTGTTCGCCGGCATGCAGCCCACCGGGCCGCCC
>JAKANG010000224.1 GCA_021812505.1 Pseudomonadota bacterium | reverse complement strand
TCGACGACCATGCCGAAGCCTTGCTTCTTGCGGTCGAACAGGGCCGGATCGGCGAGAGCTACAATATCGGCGGGATCAACGAGCGCAAGAATATCGATGTCGTCCACGCGATCTGCGACCTGATGGACGAAATGGCGCCGGACGCGCGCATCGGGCCGCGCCGCAATCTCATCACCTTCGTTTCGGACCGGCCCGGCCACGATCTGCGCTATGCCATCGATTGCGCCAAGATCGGGAGCGAACTCGGCTGGCGGCCGCGCGAAACCTTCGAAACGGGCCTGCGCAAAACGGTGCGCTGGTATCTCGACAATCGCGCCTGGTGGGGCGACATCCGCTCCGGCCGCTATCGCGGCGAAAGGCTCGGAACCCTGGCGAACTGAGGAATGCCCTGCATGAGCTCGATCCTTGTCGAGGCGACCGCCATACCCGGCGTCAAGATCGTCACGCCGAAGAAATTCGGCGACCACCGCGGTTTTTTTTCCGAGGTCTATAACCGCCAGGCGTTCGCCGAGGCCGGGATCGCGCTGGATTTCATCCAGGACAATCATTCCCTTTCCGCGCAGGTCGGAACATTGCGCGGGCTGCATTTCCAGTCGGCGCCTTTCGCCCAGGACAAGCTTGTGCGCGTCCCGCGCGGCCGCATTCTCGATGTCGCGGTGGACATCAGGAAAAGCTCGCCGACTTTCGGTCGCCATGTCGCGGTGGAATTGTCGGCCGAGAATTGGCGGCAATTGCTCGTCCCGATCGGTTTCGCCCACGGTTTCGTAACCCTCGAGCCGGACACCGAGGTCATGTACAAGGTGACGAATTATTATTCGGCGGCCAACGACCTGGGCCTTGCCTGGGACGACCCCGACCTCGCCATCGCCTGGCCGCTGCCGCCCGGCGGCGCAGTGCTCTCCGACAAGGACCGCAAGCATCCGCGCCTGCGCGACCTGCCGGCGATTTTCGCCTGAGCGGCTTCATGCGCCGCCCCCGTCGGCCGGTCGGCGTTTCGTGTTCAACAGGCAATTCTTTGAAATGGACGGTTCGATGAAAGGCATCATTCTGGCTGGCGGCAGCGGCACCCGGCTGCATCCGATGACCCAGGTCATCTCGAAACAGCTGTTGCCGATTTATGACAAGCCAATGATCTATTATCCGCTGACCACTTTGATGCTGGCGGGCATTCAGGAAATCCTGATCATCTCGACGCCGCAGGATCTGCCTCTGTTCCAGCGCCTGCTCGGCGACGGAACGCAATGGGGCGTCGAACTGTCCTATGCCGAACAGCCGCGTCCCGAAGGCCTGGCGCAGGCCTATCACATCGGCGCGGATTTCGTCGCTGGCCAGAAATCGGCGCTGATCCTCGGCGACAATCTGTTTTACGGCCATGGACTCGCCCCGATCCTGCGCAACGCGTCCTCGACCGCGCGCGGCGCGACCGTCTTCGCCTATCACGTCCACGATCCCGAGCGATACGGCGTGGTCGAGTTCGACTCCGCGGGCAAGGCGACGTCGATCGAGGAAAAGCCAAAAAAGGCGCGCTCGAACTGGGCGGTCACGGGGCTCTATTTTTACGACGAGCGGGCCGCCGAGCTCGCCGCCGGCCTGAAGCCGTCGCCGCGCGGTGAATTGGAGATCACCGATCTCAATCTGGAATATCTGAAGCGCGGTGAGTTGCGGGTCGAGAAAATGGGGCGCGGATTCGCCTGGCTCGACACCGGCACGCCGGACTCCCTGCTCGAAGCCGCCGAATTCATGCGCACGCTGGAAAAACGCACCGGCTTCCGGGTCGCCTGTCCCGAGGAGGTCGCTTTCATTTCGGGATGGATTTCCGAGCGGCAGCTGCGCAGCCTCGCCGAACCGCTCAAAAAGAGCGGTTACGGCTCCTATCTCAGCCAGTTGCTCCATCGGCTGTGAGACGACTTCCGCGTGAATTCTGCGGACGTCGTGTGAAGCGCTCTCGACGCCCCGCCGGGAATCGTGGGCGAAAGGGATGGCTCAGCCGCTCGCCGCGGGAGTAGCCTTGTTTTCGCTTTGCGGCGTGATCCCCGACTCCTTGATCAACCGCGCGCCGCGCTCGGGGTCGGGCTCGACGCCCATCCCTTTCATCAGCATCACGCCGAGATTGTACATGGCCATTTCGTGCTGGTTCGCGGCGGCCTGTTCGTACCAGCGTACGGCTTCTTCAAGATTTTTTTCTACCCCTCGCGCTGTGCAGTACAGCACGCCGAGCTGGAATTGCGCGGGCGGGAAGCCGGCGTCGGCCGCGCGCCTGAACCATTGCGCGGCCTGGGCGAGCTGAGCGTCCGCGGCGCTCCCGGAAGACAGCAGCGCGCCGACAATGTGCTGGGCGACGACATTGCCCGATTCGGCCGCGGCAAGATAATACCGCACCGCCTGATCGGGCCGCGCCGACGCGCGATCGAATTGCCCTGAATAGAAATGCCCCAGGTGCAGCGACGCTTCCGGCGAGCCGGAGGCGGCGGCGTCGAGCAGGAGCTTTTCCGCCAGGTCAAGATCGCGCTGGGCGCGATCCGGCGACAGGTAAAGGAGAGCCAGCTGGGTCTTCGCCGTGCGGTCGCCCGCCTCCGACGCCTCGCGCAGGAGATTCATAGCGCGTCCGAGATCGGGCGAGCCAGACGTCCCTTTCATATGAATTTCGGCCAGCTTGACCTTGGCCTCGGGGACGCCCTCCCTGGCGGCGAATTCAAGCCAGCGCATCGCAGCGTCGATATCTTGCGGGAGTCCGGTCCCGGAGCCGAGAAAAATGCCGGCGTTATAGGCGGCGATCGCATGGCCCTGCTCCGCCGCCTTGACGAACCACCGTCCCGCCTCGCCAAGACTAACGGGGACGCCCAGGCCTTCGGCCGCGAAACGGCCCATCGTGAACTGAGCCTGAGCATCGCCCGATTCGGCCAGGACGCGATACCAGTTCGCGGCTTCGCGCAGGTCGGGCGGGATCAGGCCGCCCTGGCTGTAAAAAACGGCCAAAGCCTTGATGGCGGGGATATGCCCGGTCTTTGCCGCGCGGCGGAGATAGGTTTCGGCCTGGTCCACGTCCACCGGCCCGCCCTCGCCGCTGAGCCGAATGCGCCCATAGTTGTATGCGGCGTCGACGTCCCCGGCGTCGGCGGCGAGGCGCAAGTAGGCGGCAGCGCGCTCCGGATCGATTTCGCGCCCCTTGCCGGAATGATAGATGCTCGCCATCGCGAGCTGCGCGCGCCTATGGCCGAGATCGGCCGCCTTCTGATACCAATCCGCGCCGAGTTCAAGGTTCGGCTCGACCCCGAGCCCGCGATAATAAATTTCGCCAAGGCCGAATTGGGCGGAGGCCTGATCGTCGTCCGCCGCGATCCGGAAATATTCGAGCGCGCGCGCGAAATCTTTTCCCACGCCGAAACCGTCGAGGTAAATCATTCCCATGAGCGCCCAGGCTTCGTTCATGCCCTGACGACCGGCCTTGTCCAGCCAGAACAGAGCCTGGGTCGTATCGCGCTCGATCGTCGGCGTGGCGGCGAAAATCACCTCGGCCGTGGCCGAGGCCATTTGCTCATCGCGAGCCGTGCGCTGCCATTTTTCGCTGAGCCGTCCGGCCGAGGCCCCATGTAGGAAAATCCGTCCCAGTCGCAACTGCGATTCGGCATGGCCGCGTTCCGCCGCGAATTTGTACCATGCCGCCGCGCGGGCGTGATTGGGATAAACGGCGCCGAAGCCGTTTTGATAGACATCCGCAAGGCGGAAGGCGGAGTCGACATCGCCGCCGCTGGCGCCCCGCTGCCACAAGCTGAGCGCGGTATGAAACCTGCGCCGTTCGAACGCGCGCTGGGCGCGCGCGCGCAGCCAGTTTTTGCCCGGCCCGTCGATCCAGGGAAGGACCGGCTGCAAGAGTTTGTGCGCCAACCTCTTCATGGCTCGCGCATCGACTCGCCCCAGCCGCGCTGGCCGGCGTTCAATAGATAGCTGGCCACGCTCCGTCGGCCGACCTTGATGTCCCCATGCAGGGTCATGCCCGGCATAAGGCGGAAATTCGTGGGCACGCCGCGAAAATTCATTCGGTCGATGCTGACGCCGACCTTGTAATAGGCGTCGGTTGGTTGGCCCGTATTCTCGTCGATCCAGAACGCGCCCTCGGAAATCCATTTGACCTTGCCTTCGGCGGTGCCATGCTGGGCATAGTCGAAGGCGTCGATCTTGAGCGTGACCGGATCGCCGACCCTGACGAAGCCGACGTCGCGCGAAGCCACGTCGATATCGGCTTCTATCG
>JAKANG010000223.1 GCA_021812505.1 Pseudomonadota bacterium | reverse complement strand
GTTCTTCGACCCGGCCATCCATACGGCGAGCGATCTCGTCATCGACAAGGCTACGAAAAAGGCGGCGATCATCGACCCAGCGCTCGATTACGACCAAAGCTCCGGCAAGGCCTCTGTCGCCTCCGTCGACAGGATGCTCGAGGTCGCGAAGGCGGAAAGCGCGCAAATCGATTGGGTGCTGGAGAGTCCCATGTCCATGACGGGATCGGCGAAGATGAATTCGTCGCCAAACGCGAAGCGCGCGACGCGACGCTCGCTGCGCCGGCCCTGCTGCTGCCCTCGACCCAGGCCAATATGAGGGCGGGCGGCCTGCCGCCGGCGGAAGAGAACAGCGTTCGCTATTTCCGCATCCCGGTCAAGCTGGAGGCCCTCGCGACCTGACGCCGGCGCTCAGCCGCCAGTAGAGGCGAGGTTTCGCTCGGCCCGGCGCCGGGTCGCGAAAGCCTTGACGAATCCGGCGTAACTCCAGGCCAGATCGCGCGCCGAAGCCGGCGCGCCGTCGAGTTGCGAGAATTGTTCCGCCATTTCGCCGGAAGCCGGCGTATAATGCCGGGTCGTCGCCATGAAGCCGTCGCCCTTCTGGATCAGCGCCCGGACGAGCGCGCCGCGCAAAGGCGGCGCGAGTTGCGCTTCGCCCAACGCGTCCGGGGGCCGCCCGAGCATCTGCGCGAGGATGAACCGATTTTCAGTGGCCAGCGGGACGGGCGCGCCTGACGCCGCCGCGGCGGCGAAGAGGTAGCAGAACTGCGCTGCGCCCAGGGTCGAGAAGAAATAGGCCCCGCCGGTGTAATATTGGTCCCGGGGATAGCGGCCCAGCGCCGGCGCCTCGTCCGGCGGCCGATGGTGGTTGATCGGATATTCCTCGTCGAAAAGCTGTTCGAGCTTGACGCAGGTCGCCAGCATTTTCGGATCCGTCGCGCCGAAGGCGCCTGCCATCCTCTCGGCCTGGACCACGCCGAGGATGACCGCGATGTCGAGCCGCATCCGGCCCGATGGCGCGGTCGGCGCATCGGGCAAAGGCGTGAGATAGGCTCCTGCGTCGGCGCTGTAATAGGCGCCGAGGGCGCGTTCGATTTCCGCAGCGGCTGCGGCGTAATTCTCCGCGCGTTCGCCCTCGCCCAGCATTCGCGCCCAGGCGCCTCCTTCGGCGAGCGCGGCGCATTGCGTGAGCTGGGTGTGGAAATTATGCCCGAGAGTTTCCTCCCATAGATCGACGGAAATCTCCTTCCGGTGATGGAGCGTGTAATCGAGGTCCGCCTCAATCAACGCGCGCAAGGGATCGGCCTTCAAATCCGCGCGCAATGTGTCGTTGCGCCAGAAGCGCAGGCAGGTCAAAGCGCGCAGGGCGGGCCCGTCGTTCTGGGGACGGCCCCAACCGAGGATGTCGAGTGCGCCGTCCGCGCCATACCGGGCTTCGCCCATGACGCGTTCGCCATGCAGTTCCGCCAGTTCCTCGTCGGGACGCAGGAATTTGAACTGATCGGGATCGACGACGGCGCGGTAGCTTTCGCGCGGCGGCAGCTGGCGGCCGTCGAGCCGATTGAGCCCCAGGCTGAATTCGACGAATTCGTCGACGCGGCGCAAGGCCTCGGCGCCAAGCGTTCCGTCCTCGATCAATTCGCGCAGGGCGTCAATCACGATGGCAGAATCGCGCAGCCAGTGAAAGAAATAATCCGGATAGGGATCGTAGTCGGTCTGTTCCGCCGAGGCGAGCACCGAGCCCGCCGCCGGACGGACCGTCTGGCCGAAGGGGCGTCGAATCTTGACGATCTCCGTCGCCGAAATGGCGCGCGGCATCAGTTCCGCGCAACGCAGGTAATGGCGTCCCATCCAGACGCGCAATTCCGTTTCGGCGGCTGTGTTCGACATTGCGCCCTCGTTTCAGACTGACTGAAGCCGCCATCTGGCCGGATCACGGACCGCCCGGATAGGCGAGACATTCTCCCTGCGCGTTTCTCACGAGGCGCAGAACCCGCGTGTAGGACCCCTCGTCGCCTTGCGGAACGGAGATATTGACCAGCGCCGTTGCGGCCAGCTCCGTCCGCAGCAAATCGAGAACCGCTTCGCGCGCCCGGACCGGCAGCGAATTCATCGCCGAGTCGACGATCAGCCAGCGCGGCTTGTGCAGCGGCAGACGGGCGAAGGCGAGCGCCTGCTGTTCGACGTCTGTCAGTTCACGATCCCAACGGGCGACCTCATCCAGCTTCGCGACCAAATGGTCGAGACCCATCCGCCTCAGCGCGGCGGCGTAATCCTCAGGCGTGAATCGTCCGGGCGCCGCGGGATAGGCGAGCACGGTCCGCAACGAGCCATCCGGAATATAGGGCCGCTTGGGCATGAACATGATTTCGTCGTCGCTGGGCAATTCGATGCGCCCCGAGCCCCAGGACCACAGGCCGGCGATCGCGCGGAACAGGCTGGTTTTGCCCGCGCCGGGCGCGCCGGAGATCAACACGCGTTCGCCCGGGCCGATTGTGACGTCCGGCGCCTCCAGCGTCACGTCGCCGATCGGCGAGAGAACCCTCAGGCAGTCGAAACGCAGGCGCGCCTCGACGCCGACGACGAGGGCGATGCGGCTCGCGCCGCCGCCGAGCCGGTCCATGGCCTGCAGCGCGGATCGGAAGCTCTCGACGCGCAGCAAGGTCGCGCGCCAGTCGGCGATATTGCCGAAATTGTCCACAAACCAGCGCAGGGACGACTGAACCTGCCCGAAGGCGCCAACCGCCATCAGCAATCCGCCAAGGGTGAGCTCTCCTGAAAAATAGGCCGGCGAGGCGACGATTATCGGCGCGACAATGGTGAACCAGCCATAGCCGGCGGTGACCCAGGTCAGGCGAGTCGTGACCGAGACGAGGCCGCGAAGGATGACGAGCAGGCGGTCCAGCTCTTCGTTCAAACGGCCTTTTTCCTCCGCCTCGCCACGATAGACCGCGATGCCCTCGCTATGGATGCCGGCATGGACCAGCGCGAAGCGCAGGTTCGATTCGCGCGCGTAATGTTCGGCGTTGAGCGGGATGAGCCTGCCGCCCGTGCGCCAGCTGACGAACGAGGCCACACCGGAATAGAGGAGCACGCTCCACACCATATAGCCCGGGATATGGAAGCGCCTGCCGCCGAGGTTGAAAACGACGTCGGACGACAAGGCCCAAAGCACGCCGATGAAACTGACGAGCAGGAGCGCGGCCTGGAGCAGGCCGATCGCAAGATCGGTCGAAAGCTCCGCAAGGTGCTGGGCGTCCTGGTGGATCCGCTGGTCCGGATTGACGCCGATGGCGCCGGCGTCGGCGATCAGGAAGGCGCGCCGCGGCGTCAGCCATTGCGCGATCAGGTCGCGGGTCAGCGCCTCACGCAATTTCATCTTCATGGTCAGGTTGAGCCACATCTGGGCGACATTCAGGACCAGAAGGAGGCCGGCGATGACCACATAAAGCGAAAGCTGGCGGAGGAAGGACGCCATGTTGCGGTCGGAAAGCGAATCGTAAAACGCCTTGGTCCAGACGTTGAGCCAGATCTGGCTGGCCGCAGTCGCCGCGACCACGACGATCAAGGCTCCCGCGAGCGCCAGCAGCGCGCCGCGCTGCGGCGACTGACGAAGAGTCCGCAAAAAGGCGCGGGACTGCTCGACAATGCCTTCGCGGCTCGACTCGCCATCCGCCGGGACCTGGCGGGCATCGTCCGGCACTTCCGCCATCAATTCTCGACCGCCTTGACCACTTTGCCTATAACATCACCCTCGGGCGCGTCGGGCAAGAGCCGGCGGGATTTGGGCGAGGCGATGAGCCGGATCGAGAATTTACTTGGCGAAATGACCCTGGCCGAAAAGATCGGCCAGCTCACCATGGCGCCGTCGGGCCAGGCGGCGACGGGCCCCTTTCGCGACGAGCCGACCCGCGAGGCCCTGCGCCGCGGCGAGGTCGGCGCGATCCTCAACAGTTGGGGCGTCGAGGCGACGCGGGATCTCCAATCGATCGCGCTCGAAGAGACGCGGCTCAAAATTCCGCTGCTGTTCGGCGTCGACGTCCTGCACGGGCACAAGACCATTTTTCCCATCCCGCTGGCCGAGGCCGGCCTGTTCGATCCCGCCCTCTGGGAGCGCACGGCGCGGGCGGCGGCGGCTGAAGCCGCGGCCGACGGCGTCGCCTTGACCTTCGCGCCGATGCTCGACACCGCCCGCGACCCGCGCTGGGGCCGCATGGCGGAAGGTTTCGGTGAAGATCCTCTTGTCGGCGCCCGCTTCGCGGCGGCCAAGACGCGCGGCTTC
>JAKANG010000222.1 GCA_021812505.1 Pseudomonadota bacterium | reverse complement strand
TGTCTCACGCCGCGAGGAGGCGGCTGGCGTCGCGGGCGCGCCAGAGGTCTTCGGCGCGCTGTTGGGCGCTTGCCATGTCGGGGGCGCGCTTCATGGCGCGCAGGGCGATGGCGATGGTGCCGGTGACGGCGGCCTCGGCATAGGCGTCGCGGGCCTCGCCGCGCCAGATCGCCAGCAGCTTGCCGATGTCCATGGCCTCGTCGGGCAGCTGGCGCGGCTCCTCCATGATCGGCGGCCAGCGCTCCTCGAAGGCGACGCCGTCGCGCACGCCCAGCGTCTCGCAGGGCTTGCCGGGGCGCCGCTCGATCTCGCCGCCCTCGCCGCGGAACACCACCATGTTGTCCTCGCCGATGAGCAGCGCGGCGTCGCGGTGGGTGGTCATGTAATTGGGGTGGAAAATGCCCTGCAGCAGCACCGGCGCGCCGAAGGGGTTGATCATGCGGGCCAGGGTGTGGATGGGCGAGCGCAGGCCGAGGATCGGCTTGAAGCCCATCATCGTGGCGAGCGGCGGGCTGATGGCGGCCAGATCCATATAGGCGAAGCGGCTCTGGCGCAGGGCGCGGGTCGCGGCGGGGAAATCGGGAGCGACGGAGAGGCCGAGCGCGGCGAGGACCTCGCCGGTGTAGAGGCGGCCCGGCGTGTGGCCGTCGAAGCCGTGCATGAAGACGGAATGCCCCCCCTGGACGAGGCAGAGCGCGGCGAGCAGGAACCAGGGCAGCTGGCGCTTCTTGCCGGCGTAGGACGACCAGTCGAGATCGACGAGGCCGGGCTCGGGGGCGGGGAGGGCCTTGCGCACGGCCCTGACGAAGCCGGCGAGCTCGCTGGGGCCTTCCTCCTTCATGCGCAAAAGCATGAGGAAGGCGCCGATCTGCTCGGGCAGAACCTCGCCCGCCAGGATCATCGCCATCGCCTCTTCCGCCTCCTCGACGGTCAGCGAGCGCGACAGGTTCCGGCCGCGGCCGAGAATCGCGATGAAACGCGCGAAGGGATGGGGCGTCTGGAGCATTTGAAGGTTTCCCCCTGTCTGGTTCGTTTTCATTATGCCTTATTGTGGCGCTTGTCTTGCGAATGCGGTGGGCGCGTCACGGCGATTGCAGCGCCAGCGCGCCCCGATAGATGACATAAAATCCGACGCCGGCGACGAGGACGGCGAAGATTTTCGTCAGAATCTGTTTGCGAACCGCGAGAACGCCTGCCAGGCGCCCGCCGAAGAAGCCGCCGCCGACGCCACCGGCGATGAGAAAGGCTGCGACGCGCCAGTCCACCATATCCGACCAGGCGTAGTTGGCGGCGGTGGCTGCGCCGAAGGCGGTGACTGAGACAAGCGACGAACCGACCGCGGCGATCATGGACATGCCGGTGGCGGCGAGGATTCCCGGCACCACGAGGAAACCGCCGCCGATGCCGAAGAAGCCGGACAAAATGCCGACGATCATGCCGAAGCCCACCAGCCTCGGAACCGTCCTCGCCGCGTTCTCCCGGGTCAGTCGGACTTCATGGCTCGCGGAGGGCGTCGGTTTGAAGACCATCTGCGCCGCGACCACCAGCATCAATATGCCGAACAGCAGCAGCAGTTTCTGGCCGTTGACGATCTTGCCGAGCGACGATCCGATGAAAGCGCCGCCCGTGCCGGCGGCCGCGAAAATAAGCGCGCAGAACCATTTGACCCGTCCGGCGCGCGCGTGGCCAATCAGATTGGTGAAGGCGTTGATGGCGACGGCCGCGGCGCCGGTGCCGATCGCGACGTGGGGATTGGGAAGGCCGACAAAATAATAAAGGAGCGGCGTGGCGAAGACCGAGCCGCCGCCGCCGATCAAACCCAGGACAAAGCCGACGACGACGCCCGAGATCAAAGCGGCGCCGTCGCTGAAGGAAAAGACCAAGCGTTCCGCTCCCCGAAGCGTTTTTAATATATTTTGAAAGCTGAATATATTGATAGGAGTAAAATCGTCAAGCCGAGGATGCGCACATGTCGCATTTCGCGGGCCAGCGCCGCATGTGCTCGTATGCGTCCGGGCGTTGCACGTAATGTCAGCCCTTGACAGGACTTTCGGCTTTCCACGCCCACGGCAGGAGCTCGTCGAGCCGGTTGATGGGATGGCCATCGACCATGCGTGTGAGCACGTCGGTGAGATAGGCGTAAGGCTCGACGCCGTTGAGCTTCGCGGTCTCGATAAGCGAGCAGAGAATTGCCCATCGGGAGCCCCCGCCGTCGCTGCCGGCGAAGAGGTGATTTTTGCGGCCGAGACTAACTGGGCGGATCGCCCGTTCGACGGGATTGGTGTCGAGTTCGATGCGTCCGTCGTGCAAGAAGCGGGTCAGCCCCTGCCAGCGCGCGAGGGCGTAGCGGATGGCGTCCGCCAGCGTGCTGCGGCCGGAGACCTGCGCGAGCTGCGCGTCCAGCCATGTCCGCAGATCGGCCACGGCAGGTTTCGAGCGTTCTTTCCTGGCGATGAGCCGCTGCTGCGGCGACCGGCCGCGCACCTCGGCTTCGATGGCGTAAAGCTCGCCGATCCGGCGCAACGCTTCTTGCGCGATCGGCGATCCGGTGGCCTGCGCTACCTCGTAGAACTTGCGCCGCGTATGCGCCCAACAGGCCGCGAGAACGATTTCCCCCTTGGCGGTGAGCTGCTCGAAGCCCGCATAACCGTCGACATGCAGCACGCCTTTGAAGTCGCGGAGATGCGCGACCGGCCTCTCGGCTTTTCGGTCGGGCGCGAACATATAGATCGCCGCGGGCGGCTCGGGTCCACCCCATGGCCGTTGCTCGCGGGCGTACACCCACAACCTGCCGGTTTTGGTGCGCCCGCGCCCCGGATCGAGCACGGGAACGGGTGTGTCGTCGGCAAACAGATGGTCGGAAGCGAACACATTCCTGCACAGCCGTTCATGCAGGGCTTCGAGCCACCAGCAAGCGCCGCCGACCCATCCGGCGAGCGTCGAACGGGCCAGATCGACGCCGTGCCGGGCGAAGATTTGCGATTGCCGATAGAGCGGCGTGTGATCGCAATATTTGCTGACCAGCACCTGCGCCAGCAGCGCCGGCGTCGCCAAGCCGCCGGCGATCAATCGTTCCGGCGCTGGCGCCTGCGCCACCGTTTCGCAGACCCGGCAGGCATATTTCGGACGCACGGTGCGGATGACGCGAAGCTGCGCTGGAACCCAGTCCAGCATTTCGCTGACGCTTTCGCCAATGGCGTGAAGCGCGCCGCCGCAACACGCGCAGGTCATGCCCTCGATATCGAGTCGTACTTCCTCGCGCGGCAGGTGATCGGGCAGCGGCTTGCGCCGCGGCGGACGTTCGGTCGCCGGCTTGCCGACAATCGGACGGCCCTCCTGGATGCGAGCGATATCGGCGTCCAGGTCTTCCAGCGCCAACGCCAGCTGGTCGGAATCGAGCCGCTCGGAACGTCGGCCGAACTGCGCTCGCTGAAGCTTCTTGATGATCGACTGGAGGCGTTCGATCTCGCCGTCGCGGCTCTCGACGACCCCCGCCATATCGCGCACGAGACGCTGCAAAAGGGCTGGATCAGAGGGAAGATTTTCGAGATCGATCAGCATGACCGAAGCTATCACGAACAGCCGAAAAACCCAAGGAGTCCCGCGGTTTTCGTGACGATCGACGGCATATTTCTACCCAGCCAGAGCGGGCTTCCACACGCGCTCCGGCGCACGCCAATCGATGCCTTCGATCAGCATGGCGAGCTGAGCCGGCGTCAACGTGATCGAGCCGTCGAAGCCCGCCATCACCGGCCACACGAAGCCGCCCTGATCGAGCCGCTTGGTGAACAGGCACAGCCCGTTGCCGTCCCAAAACAGAATCTTCAGCATCGACGCTCGTCTGCCGCGGAAGGCGAACAGATGGCCCGAGAACGGGTCCTGCTTCAGCGTTCCCTGAACCAGCATGGCGAGGCCGTCCAGTCCCTTCCTCATATCGGTGTAGCCCAGCGCCAGATGCACTTTTACGCCCGCGGGGACCATCATCATGGCGCGATCCCTCCGTTCTCGGCCTGCGTGCGCACAGCATCGCGATCGCTGCCTGCCGGCGCGAAGACGCGCCGCCCATCGGGCACGTCGACCGCCATCATCCCGTCAGGCGGCTGCACGAGCTTCTGCAACGCGCGTGTCGCCGCCGCGTCGTCAGCCAACGCCACGGATGCCAGCTTCGCGTGTTTCTTTTGCGCCACGCCGAACTGCACGCGCCAGCGAAAGAGTATTCCGGTCACGATGCCGCGCTTGCGCGCTACAGCCGAGACGCTGGCGCCGGG
>JAKANG010000221.1 GCA_021812505.1 Pseudomonadota bacterium | reverse complement strand
TCATTATAACGCTGCGCAACTACGCAGTTGTATTTTGCAATGAAAGAAGTTGTCTCTGGCTTTTGGCGCTATAACAGCAAATGTAGTTGATTCTACGGCGCTGTGTTGTATGAATTTCTTCACGGCGATCGCCGGCTTGAAAACGTGGAATTCCCACCGCCCTTGCGGGCGCATGGATGCGCGAGCCAACCCTTGGACATTCTCATCCACGTCGCGAATTTTTTTCCCGAACCGATCGGCGTCGGCAAATATGCCGGCGAACTGGCCTTCCATCTTGCGCGCTGCGGCCGGCGCGTCGAGGTTGTCGCCGCGCCGCCTCATTATCCGGGCTGGTCCGTCATGGCGCCGTACAAGGCGCTGCGCTACCGGAGGGAAAGGATCTCCGGCGTTTCGGTCTGGCGCTGCCCGGTTCTGACGCGGGCGAATGGCGGTGGCGCCTGGCGCGTTCTGGCGCCGCTGAGTTTTGCGGTTTTCGCGGCGCCGTTAGTGGCCTGGCGCATTTTTCGCGCCCGTCCCGGCGTCGTGTTCTGCGTCGAGCCGACTCTATTCTCGGCGCCCGCGGCGCTTCTGGCGGCCAGGCTGACGGGCGCGCGCACGATCCTCCATGTCCAGGATTTCGAGGTCGACGCCGCCTTCGTCCTCCATCTGCGCGGAGGTGTGGCGCGCAGGCTGGGGCTCGCCTTCGAGCGCTTCCTGCTGCGTCGCTTCCACCTCACGGTGACGATCTCGCATGCCATGCGCGACGCCCTGATCGAAAAGGGCATCGAAGCTGAAAATTGCGTGGTGATCCGCAACTGGGTCGATCTGAAAGCCATTCACCCGCTGCCGGCTCGGGCGCCCAACGCCTTCCGGGCGGCGCTCGGCCTGCCGGCCGAGAAATTCGTGATCCTTTATGCCGGCCATATCGGCCGCAAGCAGGCGCTGCATGTCGTCGTCGAGGCCGCGCGCCTGTGCCGGGAGCAGGACGACCTGCATTTCGTCATCGCGGGCGACGGCCCCGAAAAGGCCGCGCTCATGGCGCGCGCCGACGGCCTGACCAATGTTTCCTTCTTGCCGCTGCAGCCGGTCGAGAGCCTCAACGAACTCCTCAATCTCGCCGACCTCCATGTGTTGCCGCAGGCGAAAAACACCGCCGACCTCGTGCTGCCGTCGAAGCTCGGCGGGATGCTGGCGAGCGGCCGGCCGATCGTCGCGGCCGTCGCGCCCGAAACCGAACTCGGTCGCATGGTGCAAGGCGCGGCCTTTCTCACGCCGCCGGAAGATGCGGCGGCGCTGGCCGAGACGATCCGGTCAGCCGCGCGGCTTGACCTCGGCCTTCTGGCCGACCGCAGCCGCGCGCTCGCCGAAACCTTGAGCAAGGAAAGGATACTGGCTACCTTCGAGAAAGCGATCTTCGCCGCGGACGCGCGCGGCAAACCAGTTCCCGTGCGCATGGATCACCCGGCGGCAGATGCTCGAAAGGGAGCGTCGGGATGATTTTCGCCAAAAGCCAGCCGCCCGCCGGCGCCGACCAGGAATCGCCCGCCATTCCGGGCGGACTGCGCGTCTATGCCGTCGGCGACATCCATGGCCGCGATGATTTGCTCGATATTCTGGCGCGCGGGGTCGAAGCCGATCTGGCGATCGCGCCGCCCCGCGTGGTGACGATTTTCCTCGGCGATTATATCGACCGCGGCCTCGGGTCGGCGCAGGTTCTCGAACGACTGAGACGCGGCGATTTTCCGACCGAACTGATCGCCTTGCGCGGCAATCACGAACAGGCGTTGCTCGACGCCTTCAATGATCCGAAAGCCTTCGCCTTCTGGCGGAAATTCGGCGGGCTGGAAACGCTTGCCTCCTATGGAGTCGACATCGCCGAATTGCGGCTCGGGCGCGGCGTCGAGAGTGTGCGCGAGGCGATGCGGGAAAAGATTCCCGCCGCGCATGTCGCCTTTCTCGAATCCCTGCCGTTGTCCCACGAAATCGGGGATTTCTTCTTCTGTCACGCGGGCGTCAAGCCGGGCCGGCCGCTCGCCCGGCAGGTCGGGGCGGACCTGATGTGGATCCGCGACGAATTCCTCCGATCCGGCAAGTTCCACGGCAAGGTGATCGTCCATGGGCATACGCCAATCGAGGAGCCGCAATTTCTTCCTAACCGGATCAACCTCGACACGGGCGCCTATCAGACCGGCCGCCTGACCTGTCTTGTCCTGGAAGGCCGGGAACGGCGCCTTCTTGGCGCCTGAAGGACAGGCTTTCCCGAGCCAGGCGGCGGAGCAGCCCGATGTAGAAAGTCTCGTTTCAGAAGCGTCGACGGACCCGGAAATTCATGGGTGGCGGGCCGTTGGCCTTGGTTTTTGGTTTGTCCCTGGCGTTGATCGTTCTGCGGGTTGTGATCTTGCGAAAGCTTGCGTTTGTCGAGTCCTGTCGTCGCGTCGGGAGCGCCCGCCGCCCTTTGTCGTGCGGGCGCATGCGGGTTCTGTTGGTTCTCGCGTTCTTCAGCGCGCCGCTTGCCGGATGTTCTCCGGAAGCCGCCATGGCCGGCGATCCCGCCGCGATTGCGCCGGAGCCCGGCGGTCCGCGCCTTCAGGCGGGCGATAAACTCAAGGTGTTGGTGTTCGGCGAGGACCGCATTTCCGGCGAATATGAGATCGATCCAGGCGGCGACATTTCCCTGCCTCTCGCGGGAACGGTCAAGGCGGCGGGGCGGACGAAGGCGGAGCTTGAAAAGGCGCTCGCGACGAAATTCCGCGCGGCCTCGCTGCTCGATCCGCGCGTCACCGTCGACATCGCCTCTTACCGCCCTTTCTATGTGCTGGGCGAGGTGCAGAAGCCGGGCGATTATCCCTATCGCAGCGGTTTGAACGTGTTGCGGGCCATCGCGATCGCCGGCGGCCAGACCTATCGCGCGAGCGAAACCACGGTCGAGATCCAGCGCGCCGGCGAACGCACGATGAAATCCTATCCGCTCTCGGCGGATCTTCCGGTCTATCCGGGCGATCTCGTTCGCCTGCCTGAACGTTATTTCTGAGGAAGGGGCGGCGCGTGGACCCGCGGCTCAGCCTGTCGCGATTCGTCGGCGGCGTCGCCTTGCTGCCATCGATGTTTTGCGCCGCCGCCGCGCAGGAGATTCCGACGCCCTTGCCCCTGAGCCTGTCCGTTCCGGACGCCTCGGTCTTTCTGGCGCAACAGGCCGATCTGCCGCGCACGCCCTTTTCGATCGATCGCCAGGATTATTCCGGCGTCGCTCTCGGCGAATGGCGGCTCTACCCCTTCCTTTACACGGGCCTTTCCTATGACAGCAATCTGCTGAACGCCAACAGCGGGAAAGTCGCGGACGCAGCCTTCAATTTCGCACCGACCTTCATCGCCACACGCAACGCCGGGATCCAGAACACGCTCGTCTATGGCGCCGCGGAGACGTCCAGCTATCTTCGCAATTCGGGCGCGGACTCCGTCACCGGCCGCATCGGCTTCCAGCACATGTGGGAATTACAGCGCGACCTCGTCTTCGATTTCGCCGGGGACGTCTCGCGCAGCGCCGACCTGACCAATGGCGGCGACGCCGTCGCCGGCGCGCCCTTCTATCCGATCTATTCCAACGCCTATCGCATCAGCGCCGCCGCTCTGAAATCATTCGGCTCCCTTTTTCTGCACAGCTTCGTCGCCTTGTCCGACACGCAATATGACAGCACGACCAGGATTACGGGCGCGAGCCTTCCGCAAAGCTATCGGGATTATTCCAAAATCCAGGTCAAGCAGCGGGTCGGTTACCAATTCGGGCAGGTCTTCTATGTCTTTTCCGACACGTCGCTGAACTGGCAGGACACCTATTATTTTCCGGCGAGCGCATCGAGCGGCTATCGCGAGGTCGCCGGACTCGGGGCGACGCGCTTCGGTCTTCTCTATGGCGAGATCTATGCCGGCTATCAGGCGCAGGTTTATCGCTCCGCTTTGATCGGAACCGTCAACGACCCGGTGCTTGGTGGGCGCGTCGGCTGGTCGCCGCGCGCCTTTCTGAGCTTCGTCGCCAGTCTCGACGAAACCATCACGACCCAGGATTTCGTGACCCCCGGAAATCCGCTTCCCGCCGCCGTCACGGCGCTCGTCGCGACATTTGGCGCGAATTATGCGCCTTCGAGCCGGTGGAGCCTCCTCGTCACGGCGAATTACATGCATGACGACTACAGCAACAGCCCGCGATCCGATGGCGATTTCGCTTTGGCGGCGACCTTCTCCTGCAAACTCAGCCGGACTCTCGTCGCGTCGATCTCCACCCGGCAGATCATTCAGG
>JAKANG010000220.1 GCA_021812505.1 Pseudomonadota bacterium | reverse complement strand
TCACGAATTCCTCCAGCTTGTCGCTCGGCACCAGAGCGTAATCCGGCGCGATGCAGGTCTGGCCAGCGTTGAACAATTTGCCGGTGGCGATGCGCAACGCGGCCTCGGCCAGTCTGGCGTCTGGTCCGATGACGCAGGGAGATTTGCCGCCAAGCTCCAGGGTGACGGGCGTCAGATTTTGCGCTGCGGCCAGCATCACCTTGCGTCCCACGGCGGTGGAGCCGGTGAAGAACAGATGGTCGAAGGGCAGGCCGGCGAAGGCCGCGCCGATCTCCGAGCCGCCCTGAACGACCGCGACCTTGTCGTCGGGAAAGAGTTCGCCGAGCATTTTCGCAAGCAGATCCGATGTGCGCGGCGTTAGTTCCGAGGGCTTCAGCATGACGCGATTGCCGGCGGCCAGCGCGGCGATCAGCGGCGCCAGCGCCAGATTGACCGGATAGTTCCAAGGCGCGATGATTCCGACGACGCCGAGGGGCTGGACCAGGATTTCCGCCCGGCTCGGCCGGAATTCGAGCCCGACGGGGACGCGTCTCGGCTTCATCCATCGTGGTAGGCGCCGCAGGGCGTGGCGCGCCGCCGCATGCACTGGCCAGACTTCCGCCAGCAGGGTCTCGTGGCGCGCCCGGCCGCCGAAATCCTCGGCGATGGCGTCGGCGATGGCGTGGGCCTGACGCTTCACCGCGTCGCGCAGGCGGGTGATGTCGGCGCGACGCTGGTCAAGCGACGGCGCGCCTTCGGCCGCGAAGCCGTGACGCTGGCGCTTCAGCATCGCGGCCAGGCGTTCGGACGGGGCCGGCTCGGATGGAGCGCTGGACATGGGCGTCGCTTTTACCTCTTTGGGCGTCTGGAGACCGCGTTGCGCCTCAGGCCGTGGCCAGGGACTGGGCCGCATCCTTCTTGATGCGCTCGACCATGGAGCGCAGTCCGTTTGAGCGCTGGGGCGTCAGATGCTGCTCGAAGCCCAGGCGCTTGAACAGGGCCATCGCGTCGGCGGCGAGGATTTCCTTGGCGGTGCGGCCCGAGAACAGCGTCAGCATCAGGGCGACGAGGCCGCGCACGATCAGGGCGTCGCTGTCGCCAAGGAAATGGAGCACCGGCTCGCCGGCGGGGCCGGGTTCGACCTTGGTTTCGAGCCAGACCTGGCTCATGCAGCCGCGCACCTTGTTGGCGTCGTTATGGGCGGCTTCCGGCAAGGGCTCGAGCGTACGGCCGAGATCGATCAGGTAGCGGTAGCGATCGTCCCAGTCGTCCAGGAATTCGAAATTGTCGATGATTTCGTCGATGGTCATGAACTTCTCTTTTTGGTCCGCCGTGGCGTTCGAGGGCTAACATGGCGCCGCGGCGGCCTCGGGACAATGGGTCTGGCGCCATGCGCGCCGTTGCAGGGCGAAGGCATGGCGCGGGACAATTGGTCGCGGGCGCCTTGCGCCGCGCGGAAATCCTCATATCTGACGGCGAGCCGAAGGGCGATTTTCCGGTCGGACAGGAGGGTGAGCGTTTGAGCGCGACGGCGGAGAAACTTTCGATTTACGAGCGGATCGGCGGTGAGAAAGCGGTGGATCGGCTGGTCCAAGCCTTCTACGACCATATGGACGCCCTGCCGCAAGCGGCGGAGGTGCGCGAGATGCATGGTCCCGAACTCACCGAAATCCGCAAGGTTTTCAGGAATTACCTCACCGAATGGACCGGCGGCCCGGCGCTTTATTCCCCGGTGAAGGGCCATCCCCGCCTGCGCCAGCGCCATTTGCCCTTCGCGATCGACGACGCCAGGCGCGACGCGTGGATGGCCTGCATGATCAGGGCGCTCGACGATACGCTCGGCGACACGCCCGCGAGGCGGGAACTGGAAGGTAATATCAGCAAGCTCGCCGACTGGATGCGGAACCGGGCCTGAACCAGGCCGATCACGCCAGAGGATAGCCGAAACATTCGAGGAAAGGCCGATAAATTCGGGTCATTTCTTGGCGCGCCGGCGCGGGAAGCTCGCGCCATTTTCCGCTTCGGCCGTCACGGATACGCGGCTCGTGTATCTGGGTGATCGGGTCCATCCTGGATTTTCCGACCATGACGATCCTGTCGGCGGGCAGTTGCGCGATCCGCGCCGCAAAGGCGCGCACCGCCCCTGTTTCGTAGCGACCGAAGATCGCGCCGACCAGCGACAGCTGCGGATTGAGTCCGAGCCATTCCGCGATCCTTTCGACGGACGTCGGATCGTCGAAGAAACGGTCCTCGTAACGCAGCAGAAGATGCGGCGCCTCGACCAGCCGCATCATCCGGCGGAATCGTTGGCGAGCCAGACGATCGTGTGGTCCAGCGGCGCGGAAAACCGCTGCGACATGGAGATTGCGGCGTCGCGTGGATCGCGCAGGCTCAGCACGAGCCGCGCTGATTTTTCCTTCAGCCAGGCGTCGGGTTCGGCGCGGCCGTGATGCGACTTGATGACCTGAAACGTCGACCCGGATTGCGGCAGCTGCGAGGGCTGCTCGGCATAAGCCGAAACGATTTCGTCCGTGCCCACTGCGGCGGACATGAGCTCCCGCACGATATTGAAGACCCAGGTCGATGCGCTTCCATGCAGGCCGATGGCGGCCACCAGATTCGGCGCGCGACCGCCGGCGGGAACGTCAGGTTGCTTCGCCGCCTCCGGCATGAACTTGATCCAGCTTGGTCAGACCGACGTCCGCCGAACGACGGCGGAGCCACGGGATTATGAAGCGCGAAAGCTGTTTCGATCAAGCCATCTGCGGATGATCGTCCTTGCGCGGCGAATCTCGTTTCGCGTTGATCGGGCCATAAAAAAGCCGGGGCGCGCCCCGGCTTGGGATTTGCGGAAATTTGAACTCAGCGCGGCAGGTCGGTCGAGCCCATCAGGAAATGATCGACGGCGCGGGCCGCCTGACGGCCTTCACGAATCGCCCAGACCACCAAGGACTGGCCGCGTCGCATGTCGCCGGCGGTGAAGATCTTGTCGAGGCTGGTTTTGTAGACGAGCGTGTCGGCCTCGACATTGCCGCGCCCGTCGAGGGCGACGCCGAGTTCCTTGATCATGCCCTCGTGGACCGGCGAGACGAAACCCATGGCGAGCAGGACGAGATCGGCGCGCAGATTGAATTCCGTGCCCGGAATCTCCTGCATTTTCTCGTCGACGCGGACGCATTTCAGCGCCTTGACCACGCCGTTCTCGCCGAGGATTTCCTTGGTCGCGACCGCGAAATCGCGCTCCGCGCCTTCCTGATGCGAGGAGGAGGTGCGCAGCTTCAGCGGCCAATAGGGCCAGGTCGTCAGCTTGTCTTCCTGCTCCGGCGGACGGCGCATGATTTCGAGCTGGACCACCGAGAGGGCGCCCTGGCGCACCGAGGTTCCGATACAGTCCGAACCGGTGTCGCCGCCGCCGATCACCACGACATGCTTGCCGGAGGCGAGAATCGGCTCCTCCTGCCCGGCGTTCTCGCGCGAGACGCGGCGGTTCTGCTGGGGCAGGAAATCCATGGCGAAATGGACCCCGGCGAGGTTGCGGCCGGGAATGGGCAGGTCTCGGGGCTTTTCCGCGCCGCCGGCGAGAATCACCGCGTCATGGCCGTCCACCAGCTCTTTGGCGGGCAGGTCCGCGCCGACATGGACACCGTAATGGAAGGTCACGCCCTCGGCCTCCATCTGCGCGACGCGGCGGTCGATCAGATGCTTCTCCATCTTGAAGTCGGGAATGCCATAGCGCAACAGGCCGCCGGCTTTGGCGAATTTTTCATAGACATGGATGTCATGGCCGGCGCGCGCCAACTGCTGCGCCGCGGCAAGCCCCGCCGGGCCGGAGCCGACGATGGCGATCTTCTTGCCGGTTTTCCTGGCGGGCGGCTCGGGTCTGATAAAACCGTGTTCCCAGGCGCGATCGACGATGGCGCATTCGATGGTCTTGATCGTGACCGGCACGTCCTCGAGATTGAGCGTGCACGCCGCCTCGCAGGGCGCGGGACAGACGCGACCGGTGAATTCCGGGAAATTATTGGTCGAGTGCAGGTTGCGCGCCGCCTCTTCCCAGTCGCCCCGATAAACCAGATCGTTCCAGTCGGGGATCTGGTTGTTCACCGGGCAGCCGTTGTGACAAAAGGGAATGCCGCAATTCATGCAACGCGCCGCCTGATCGCGGGTCGCGTCCTCCGAGAGCGGAATCACGAATTCCTGATAATGGCGAATACGGTCGGCGGCCGGCTTGTATTTGCGGTCCTGCCGGTCGATTTCGAGGAAACCCGTCACCTTTCCCATGTCATTCCCCCGCGGCGAGATCGGA
>JAKANG010000219.1 GCA_021812505.1 Pseudomonadota bacterium | reverse complement strand
TTCGCGCCCGCGCATGGCGGTTTTCACTCCGGACGGCAGCGAGGTCTGGGTCTCGGCGGAAATCGGCGGCGACGTGGTGGTGCTCGACGCCGCGACTCATCAAATCAAGGACCGGGTGAAATTCGAAATTCCCGGCCTGCGCTCGGAGAACATCCAGCCCGTCGGCGTCACCATGTCGCGCGACGGAAAGCTCGCCTTCGTCTCGCTCGGTCCCGCCAACCGCGTCGCTGTGGTGGACGTGAAGACGCGGCAGGTCCAGAAATATCTGCTGGTCGGGCAGAGGGTGTGGCACGCCGCCCTGACCCCGGACCAGAAATATCTGGTGACCGCCAATGGCGTGACCAATGATGTGTCGGTGATCGACGTCGCGTCGCTTAAGGTGGTCAAATCGATCCAGGTCGGGGAATCGCCGTGGGAAACGGCGATTCCCGGCCCGCCGAAGCCATGACGAAATGAGGACCATGAGCGAGACACCGCCCGCCCTGGAAATTTTCGGCGTCAGCCATCGTTACGGCGCGCGCCTGGCGCTGGACGACGTGAGCTTTTGCGTCGCGCCCGGCGCCTTCTGCGTGCTGCTCGGCCTCAATGGCGCGGGAAAAAGCACTCTGTTTTCGCTCATCACCCGCCTATTCGCCTTGCGGCAAGGAACGATCAAGGTGCTCGGCCGCGACCTGTCGCAAGATCCCGGCGCGGCTCTGGCGGCGCTTGGCGTGGTGTTTCAGTCGCGCACCCTCGATCTCGATCTGTCGGTGGCGCAGAACTTTTACTATCACGCCGCGTTGCATGGGATCGGGCGCAAGGAGGCGGCGCGGCGGACAGGGGAGCTGCTGGCTGCAGTCAATCTCGCCGACCGGGCGAAAGACAAGGTTCGGGCGCTTTCCGGCGGCCAGATGCGCCGGGTGGAGATCGCCCGCGCCCTTCTGCACCATCCGCGCCTTCTGGTGCTCGACGAGCCGACGGTCGGGCTCGACATCGGCGCGCGCGCCGATATTCTCAAACTGGCGCGCGGCCTGGTGGCGCAGGAGGGGGTGAGCGTACTGTGGGCGACTCATCTCACCGACGAGATCGATCCGGGCGACGACGTGGCCGTGCTGCACAAGGGCAGGCTGCGCGCACATGGCGTGGCGGCGGAACTGCGCGAAAAAACCGGCGCCGCCGACATGAAGGCGGCCTTTATCGCGCTGATCGGCGCGGAGGAAGCAGGAGGCGCATGGTGACGACAGGAGAGCCAGCGCCCCGCCACCTGACCTTCGGCGCTTATCTGATCTGCCTTCAGGGCGTCATCTGGCGCGAGGGCCTGCGCTTCCTGCATCAGCGTGAGCGCTTCGTCTCGGCTCTGGTGCGCCCGCTGGTCTGGCTGTTCATTTTCGCCGCCGGCTTCCGCCAGACCTTGGGATTCTCGATCATCCCGCCCTATGACACCTATATCCTCTACGAGGTCTATATCACCCCCGGCCTGATGGCGATGATCCAGCTATTCAACGGCATGCAATCCTCGCTGTCCATGGTTTATGACCGCGAAATGGGCAATATGCGCGTGCTGCTGCTCAGCCCCTTTCCCCGCGCCTTCCTGCTGTTCGGCAAGCTCATCGCCGGCACATTGGTGTCTGTGCTCCAGGTCTATGCTTACCTTGTCGTCGCCTGGTTCTGGGACATCCAGCCGCCGCCGTTCGGGCTTCTGACAGTGCTGCCGGCGCTGCTTCTGGTTGGGCTGATGCTCGGGGCGCTCGGCATGCTGCTGTCCTCGCTGGTCAAGCAGCTCGAAAATTTCTCCGGAATCATGAATTTCGTGATCTTCCCGATGTTCTTCGCCTCTTCCGCGCTTTATCCGTTGTGGCGCGTGCAGGAGGGCAGCCCGGCGCTTTATTATGTCTGCCAGGCCAATCCTTTCACCCATGCGGTCGAGTTGATCCGCTTCGCGCTATACGGCCAGATCAACTGGATCGCGCTGACGGTGACCGGGGCTTGCGCCTTCGTCTTCATGGCTGGCGCCATTCTCGCTTATGATCCCTCGCGCGGGCTGATGGCCCTGCGCGGCGCTCCGGGCGCCGGCAATTGAAGGTTATTCTGGCGCCTTGCCGCAAACGGCGGCAAGGCGGCGCGGGTTTGCGGCGATGCAGGACTGGGACAGCGAGCTTTATCTCAGATTCGAGCGCGAGCGGGCGCAGGCCGCGCGCGACCTCGTCTCGCGCATTCCTCCGCTCGCGCCGCGCAGGATCGTCGATCTCGGCTGCGGCCCGGGCAACAGCGTGGCGATCCTGGCCGACCATTTTCGCGGCGCCGACATTCTCGGCCTCGACACGTCCGAGACCATGTTGGCGTCGGCGCGCGCGCGCGCGCCTTTCGCGCGCTTCATCCAACAGGATTTCCGCGAATGGGCGCCGGACGAGCCTGTCGATCTGATTTTCGCCAACGCCGCGTTGCATTTCGCGCCCGACCATCATCTTTTCATTCCGAAGCTGCTGGCCTGGCTTAAGCCGGGCGGCGTTCTGGCGGTGCAGATGCCGAATGTCCTCCAGGACGCCGCGCACGCCCTGATGCGCATGGTGGCGGTGGACGGGCCGTGGACGGAACGGCTGGCCTCGGTGGCCAAATCGCGCGCGGCCATCGCCTCATTGGACGACTATTACGACTGGCTCGCGCCCCATTGCCGCATGGTCGATCTGTGGCAGACAACCTATGTTCATCCGCTCGACGGCCACGAAGCGGTCGTGGACTGGTTCAAGGGCTCCGCCCTGCGGCCATTCCTGGCCAGGCTGGAGCCCGACGAGGCGCCGGCCTTTCTCGCGCATTATCGCCGCGAACTGGAAATGGCCTATACGCCCCAGCCCGACGGCAAGGTTTTGTTGCTCTATCCCCGGCTGTTTTTCGTCGCCCAGCGCTGACCGGGCGACGCCCAGGATCACGAAAAAGTGATGACGCCTTGCCCTCGCCGCAATTTCGCGGCAGAACCATGGCATGACGCAACGCTGGACGCGCCTGACGCTTTTTGCCGCCATCGCCCTCGCCGGGGCGGCGCCGGCGCGCGCCGAACCGCCAAAGCGCCCGCCGCTGCCGCCGGAGCGCCCGATGTCTCTCGATGACGGGCTGACCATTCCGGCCGATCCCGAGGCGGCCCAGGCGGCGCCGGCCGGCGCCGTGACGCCGCAGGGCGTCTATCGCCAGGCCGCGCTCCAGGATTCGACCTCGGTGTCCGCCTATGCGCCGGCCCCCGCCCGTGAATCTTCACCCTACGGGAGTCTCGTCGTTCCGGGCCAACCGGCGTCCCCGCCGCTCAGGCCTGCCCGTTCCGCCGCGCCTGTTCAAGCCGCCGCCCCCGCCCTGGTGAAAGGGCCTTACGACGCCCGGACGGCCAATTACGATCCCCGTCCGGCCGAGAAGGACGTTCCTGGCTTCGATATCGCTAAAAAGGCGGGCCTTGCCGAGATAACCCGCAAATATGCGGAAAAGAACGGCGTTCCCCTTGCTTTGGTCCATCGCGTCATCATGCGCGAGAGCAAATATTGCCCCCGGCTCATCGGACGGCATCGCTATTACGGGCTGATGCAGATCACCCCCGCGACCGCTCGCTCCATGGGCTATCGCGGCTCGGCCAAGGGCCTGCTCAACCCCGAAACCAACCTTGCCTACGCCACGCCCTATCTCGCCAACGCCTGGGCGCTTTCCGGCGGCGACATGGACCGCGCCGTGCGGCTCTATGCCGCGGGATATTACAACACCGCGAAATCCAAGCACATGCTCGGCGAAATGCGCGACGCCAATTCGCCGGCGGTGAAGCCGGCCGAGACCCTCGCCGCCGCCTCGCCGCCTCCTCCGCCGCAGCCGACCAATGTTTTCGAGGCGATGTTCGGCGGCGCGGACCGCTGACCCGGGCCGCGAGCGGACCATGAGCCAGAGCCGCAACGACCAGCCGCCAGCGGCGTGCGATCTGCGCCTGATGGCCTGCGACGCGGAAGATCTCGCCGTCCTGTCCGCCCATCTGCAAGACGCGATTCTGCGCGTCGGCGACATGGTCTATCTGCCGCGCCAGCGGCGCTTCATCCTGCTGCTCAAGCGGTTCGACTGGCTGGCCTCGGCCGGCGGCGCGCCGCAACGGGCTCTGACCGGGCTGCATTTCGAAAATGTGCGGAAGGTTTTTTTGCGCGGTTTCCGGCAGGACCGGCCTGACGACCTCCTGTCCCTGCTGAATATCGAATTCGTTCCCGGCGAGGCGCCGTCTGGCGAGGCGCGGCTAAAAAAATAAGGTCGCTATCGGTGTACTGGTTGGCGCTGGGCTTCTGCTTAATCTCCGTTTGCTTCTCAATGATCTTAGCGTTGACCTGCTCCTCGGTAATAGGC
>JAKANG010000218.1 GCA_021812505.1 Pseudomonadota bacterium | reverse complement strand
GCCTATGGCGGCAAAATGCCCCAGACCTGGGGCGTCCCGGTCGAGGAAATCCAGCGCGGCATCAAGCACGGCGTGCGCAAGATCAATATCGACACCGATAACCGCATGGCGATCACCGGCGCGATCAGAAAAGTTCTCGCCGAACACCCGGCCGATTTCGACCCGCGTAAATATCTCAAGCCCGCGACCGAGGCCATGACGAAGATCTGCCGGCAGCGCATGGAAGAATTCGGCACGGCCGGCCAGGCCTCGAAGATCAAGAAGGTCTATACGCTGGCGGAAATGGCCAAGCGCTACGCCAAGGGCGAGCTTGATCCCAAGACGGCTTAAGCCTCGTCCTATTTTTGCTTTTGAAAGGGCCGCGGTTTGCCGCGGCCCTATTTTTGCCCTGAAATGCCGACACGCGGGATGAGCGGCGTTTTCGACCGCGCACCCTGTTGTTTCGAAAAGACCATGAACGACTTCCAAAAACCTCGCCTCTATCTGATCACGCCCCCAATCGCCGAGGCTGAGAGCCTCGCGCCCGCTCTCAAGGCCGCGATGGGCGCGGGCGATATCGCCTGTGTGCTTGTGCGCTTTTCGACCGCGGACGAGGGCGCGCGCAAAAAAATCGTCAAGGCGCTCGCGCCTCTGGTCCAGGCGGTTGGGGCGGCCTTGCTTGTGCCAGAGGACACGCTGCTTGCCGCGCGGTCCGGCGCGGATGGCGTTCATGTCGAGGGGCTGGGCGAGAATTTCTCCGCCGCGCTCGAAAGCCTCAAGCCCGAACGCATCGTCGGGGTCGGGACGCTGTCCAACCGCGACGAGGCGATGCGGGCGGGTGAGAGCGACGTGGACTATCTGATGTTCGGCGCGCTCGATCCTGGCGCCGACAGCGCCGCCGCGGTGCTGGCGCTCGCCGCCTGGTGGGCGGAATTGTTCAACGTGCCTTGCGTCGCCGTCGCCCATCGGCCTGAAGAGGTCGACGCCCTGGCGCGTTCTGGCGCGGAATTCGTCGCGCTCGGCCCCGATTTCTTCGCCGACGCCCGGGGAATCGCGGCAGCGGTCGCGCAGGCGCAAGCGGCGCTCGATCGCGCGGAGGCCGAAGCTTGAAGCGCGTTCTCGCCGGAACCGCGCTTTGCGTCGCTGCGCTGGTCGCGGCTGGCCCGTCTTTCGCGGGGCTCAAGGCAGGCGAGCCCGATCTCGCCTATGGCGCCTACCAGCGCGGCTATTACCGCACCGCCTTTAAGGAGGCGATGAAGCGCGTCGAAGCCGATCCTCATGACGCCGCCGCCATGACCCTGATCGGCGAACTCTTCGCGGAAGGCGTCGGCGCGCCGTACAATCTCGACGAAGCGATGAAATGGGACAAGCTTGCCGCTGAACAGGGCGACATGAACGCGCAATATGCGCTCGCCAACGCTTATCTGAACGGCAAGGGCGAACCAAAGGATTTGGCGACGGCGCGCGCCTGGTTCGAAAAGGCCGCCGCGCAGGGCCATGCCGGCGCCTTGTTCAATCTCGGCGTCTTCGCGCTGGAGGGCAATGGCGTCGCCGCGAATTTCGCATTGGCGACGCAAGATTTCCGCCGTTCGGCCGAGCTGGGCTTCCCGGACGCCGCATATGCGCTGGCTTTGCTTTACCGCGAAGGCCAGGGCGTCGCCCAGAATTCGACCGAGGCCGCGCAATGGCTGAAGCGCGCGGCGGAAGAGGGCTATCTGGCGGCGGAAGTCGAATATGGCATCGCCTTGTTCAATGGCGACGGCGTTCCCGCAGATGAGCAGGGTGGGGCGAAATGGCTGGTGCGCGCCGCCAATCGTAACAACGCCATCGCCCAGGACCGCGTCGCGCGCATGTATTTCGCAGGACGCGGCTTGAAGCAGGACCGGGTCGAGGGAGCGAAATGGGCGATCCTCGCCGCTTCGGCGGGCCTGCGCGACAACTGGCTCGACAATGAGACCAATAAGCTGAGCCCGGACGAGCGCAAAAAGGTCGAACAGGCGATCAAGACCTACCTCGGTCGCTAGATGTGAGCTTTCACCGCCACATGGCGCGCATACGCGCGGAAATGTCGAGCCGCGCCCGCGGGTCGGACGCGGCGGGCTCGGGCGCGACAGGCGGCCAGGAAACCTGCTCGAAATGGTCCATGAGATCGTCGGGGATGAAGCGGCTGCGCGCGGCATAGGCATGGCGGTCGCCGCGCGCGTGCTGGCCATGGGTGAAGAAGCGCTGCGGGACGATCAGATGCAATTGGTCGCGGGCGCGGGTCATCGCGACATAGAGCAGGCGGCGCTCCTCCTCGATCTCGGCGCTGGTCCCGGTCGCGAGATCGGACGGGATGCAGCCGTCCACCACATTGAGCAGGAAAACCGATTTCCATTCCTGCCCCTTGGCGGAATGGATGGTGGAAAGAATGAGATAATCCTCGTCGAGCAGGGGAACGCCGGCCTCGGCGCTGGTCGCATCGGGCGGATCGAGCGTCAGTTCGGTGAGAAAGCGCTCGCGCGACGGATAAGTCGCGGCGATCTGTTCGAGCTGGACGAGATCGATCTGACGGGTGGCGAAATCCTCGTGCAGGCGCTCAAGATGCGGCTCGTACCAGGCGCGGGCGCGGGCTATTTCCGCCGGCCAGCGGGCGCCGCCGGCGATGTCGCGCAAGGCGGCGACGAAAGCCGGCCAGTCTTCGCCGGATTTCGCCGGCGCCGGAAAAGCAGAGAGCGCGGCGAACGGATCGCTCGCCCCGCCGAGCGCTTCGAGCGCGCGCCCGGCGGTCGAGGGGCCCACGCCGGGCAGGATTTTCAGCAACCGGAAGCCCGCGACCCGGTCGCGCGGGTTCTGGGCGAAGCGCAGCAAGGCGAGCACGTCCTTGACATGGGCGCTGTCCAGAAATTTCAGCCCGCCGAATTTGACAAAGGGGATATTGCGTCGGGTCAGCTCGATTTCGAGCGGGCCGCTGTGGTGCGCGGCGCGGAACAGAACCGCCTGCGATTTCAGCGGCGCCCCATTCTCGCGCGCCTCAAGTACCTGTTCGACGATATGGTTCGCCTGATCGGTCTCGTCGCGCACCACGACCACAGCGGGCCGCGCGGCGGAAGCGCGATCGGTCCACAAATTCTTGGTGAAACGTTCCCTGGCGTGGGAAATCACTGCATTGGCGGCGGCGAGGATCGGCTGGGTCGAGCGGTAATTGCGCTCCAATGTGACGATTTCGGCGGGCGGCGAGAATTTTTGCGGGAAATCGAGAATGTTGCGGACGTCGGCGGCGCGGAAGGCGTAGATCGACTGGGCGTCGTCGCCGACGACGGTCAGGCCGCGCCCATCGGGCTTGAGTCCGAGCAGGATGGACGCTTGGAGGCGGTTGGTGTCCTGATATTCGTCGACCAGCACATGGTCGAACCGCCTGCCCAGTTCGGCGGCGAGCGAAGGCTCTTCCACCATTCGCGCCCAATAGAGCAGCAGGTCGTCATAATCGAGCACGTTCTGCGCCTGTTTGGCCTTGACGTAACAGGCAAACAGTTTCCGCAGCTCCTCGCTCCAGCCGGCGCACCAGGGGAATTGGCGGCCCAGAACCTCGTCGAGCGGCGCTTCCGAATTGACCGCGCGGGAATAGATGGCGAGGCAGGTCGATTTGGTGGGGAAACGTTTTTCGGTCCCGGAGAAGCCAAGGTCGTGGCGCGCCAGATTGAGTAGGTCGGCGCTGTCCTCGCGGTCGTGGATAGTGAAATCCGGGTCGAGGCCGATCAGGGGCGCATATTCCCGCAACAGCCGCGCGCCGATCGAATGGAAGGTTCCGGCCCAGGCCAGGGCGTCGGTCAGAATCCCGCCCTTGGCGCCGAGGGTCTCGCCGCAGATGCGCCGCACGCGCCCCGTCATTTCGGACGCGGCGCGGCGCGAAAAAGTCATCAACAGGATGCGGCGTGGATCCGCGCCGGAGGCGATGAGAAACGCGACGCGATGGGCGAGCGTGTTTGTCTTGCCCGAACCCGCGCCCGCAATGATCAGCAGCGGCCCGCCAGCCCGATATTCGGCGGCCTGGCGCTGCGCCTCATTGAGTTTGCCGAGAAAAGCGGCCTCGCCCAATCCCTTCTCCGATCCCGCGAATCGTTTGCCCTTCGCCCGAACATATTACGAACAAAGAAACGAGGATCAATGGCCGGCGACTCTGAGCTTGCCTCGGAACAGGGCGTGGATGACGATCGAATAGATCAGCACGACGGGCAAAACCACAATGCCCGCGCCCCAGAACAGGAAAGAAAGCGATTTTTCCGGCGCCGCCGCGTTCGCCACCGTCACACTATAGGGAATCATATAGGGCCAGAAGGCCGCGGCGAGAAAGCCGAAGGCGGCGAGAAAGAATAGCGC
>JAKANG010000217.1 GCA_021812505.1 Pseudomonadota bacterium | reverse complement strand
CGCCACACACGCCGCCGATCTCTTCCGCGCCGGGCGCATCGAAAAAATCATCCTCACCCGCCCCAATGTTCCCTGCGGCCGCTCGCTCGGCTTTTTCCCCGGCTCGCTCCAGGAAAAATTCGCGCCCTGGGCGGTTCCGATCGTGGACGCGATCAAGGAGCGCATCGGCGACGCGGCCTTCGACATCGCGCTGAAGCGCGGCAATATCGAAATGGCGCCCTTCGAGGTCATGCGCGGGCGCTCATGGAAAAACGCCTTTATCCTGCTCGACGAGGCGCAGAACACCACGGTCTCCGAGATCAAGACCTTTTTGACCCGCGTCGGCGAGAACTGCGTCAGCGTGGTCAATGGCGACGTCAACCAGTCCGACATCCATCAGGCTTCAGGCCTGCGCAAGATGATCGACCTGATCCGCGCCCACGGCCTCCCGGTGCCGGTGGTCGAATTCGAGATCGACGACATCGTGCGCTCAGGCGTCTGCGCCATGTGGGTGCGGGCGTTTGAAGGCGAGGGCGCCGCGTTTTAGCGCGGCGCATTCCAGCCCTCTTCCCGTGCGGCGAAGGCGTGGTCGGGGACAATGAGCGTTTAACCCGAATCCAGACGCAGGGGCCGATCCTCGTGCGCAACCGGCTCGCCGCGTTGCCGCCGCTGTGACCTCGACCGGTTGCCCGGCAGCTGGCGGCGGAAACCCGCTTTCCCAACCCGCCCCTTCGCCGATCGCGGCGTCTTGCCGCGGTCTGCCGCTCGCAGGCGACACCGACCTCCGGACGAATCCGGCCGCCGACGACCAACCGGCCTTCCGGCTGGTCGCCCGTCTACGGCTGCGCCATATCGTCTGGGGGCGCGGGTTGCCGGAGGCATGACGCCAGGCGGCCGGATCTAATCCAGTTTCTTAAAGAGGAAACGGGTCGAAGGCGCGCCCTGCCGCCGCGAGGCGGGCGTCGAGCAGGCCACTTTGCCGCGACATGGCGGCGCGTCATGGCGCCGCGAACTTGCCCGTCCAGCCAGGGAATCGACGCTACGCTGGCGGGAAGCGAAGTTTCCCTGTTTCCGCTCTGAGTCTGGCCCGAAAGGCGCGGAATTGGCGCATTGACCGCGGTGGCGCGCGGTTGGCACGGCGCATGCTGTTTCACTCGTCGTCCGGCGGCGGACCATCTGTCCGATGGCGGATCGCGCGAATCGACCGAAAGCGCGCGGAAACAACATGGAGGAAACGCGATGTCCACTCTGAAAGAGCAGCTTGCCGCACGGGTCAAGGAATACGATCACTGGGCGACTAGGCGGCGTTACGGCGCCGACGGCCCCAACAACCGCAGGCTCTGGGTTCTCGCCTGCATGGATGAGCGCCTGCCGGTGGACGAAGCCCTCGGTATCCGCGTCGATTCGCCCGCGGGCGGCGGCGACGCCCATTGCTTCCGCAACGCGGGGGGAATTGTCACCGACGACGCCATCCGCTCGGCGATGCTGACCTGCAACTTTTTCGGGACCAAGGAGATCGTCATCGTCCAGCATACCCAGTGCGGCATGCTGTCGGCCAACGCCAACGACCTTGAAGCCGCCCTGCGCAAGCGCGGCGTGGACATCGACAGCCTGACCCTCGATCCTACCCTTCCCGAGTTGAGCCTTGCCAAAGGCGGCTTCGCGAAATGGATCGGCATGATGGACGACGTCGATCAAGCCTGTATGCGGACGGTGGAAACCTTCCGCAATCATCCGCTCATCCCCCGCGACGTCGTGGTCAGCGGATGGATCTGGGAGGTCGAGACCCGGCGTCTGCGGGCGCCCAGCCTCGACGCCTCCCGCACCGGCAGAACCGACGTGACGTCCGCACAATTCGGCGTCAAGGAAGGCCAGCCTCCGCGTTGGTCGTAAAACTCCGCGCCGCCCCCGCCGGCGACTCCGCCGGCGGGGGCTCCGATCAAGACGAGGTCATCCGAAACCAGGCGGGGGAACGTCCATGCCGACCTATGATTATTTTTGCCCCAGTTGCCGGCATTCCTTTGCCGCTCACCACAAAATGTCCGAACCGCGCCCTTCCTGCCCCCAATGCGGCGGCTTGGTCGAACGGGCTTTCCTCACGGCCCCGGCCATTCACGGCGGCGCCGCGCGCGGCCGCGAAGCCGCGATTCGCTCGCTCACCGCAACCGCGGCCGACAGTGGACACGGCCCCAAATGCCCCTGTTGCCATTGACGGAAGCATCCGCCCGCAGACGGCGGACGTCTTCTGCGGTCACCCAGTTGGATTCCCCGCCGCCGATCGCCTAATGTGGTGACGTGGCCGGCCGGAGACGGCGCTCCGCTCCGGCCGCGCCCGTTCTCCTTTCGCGACGATCGACGAGGTGAATTCATGGCGCAGTTCCCTGCGAAGTCGCTCACGCCGATTTCGTTCCTGCAGTCGTTCATTTGCCAAAGCGCTCGAACGCTCGAACGCCAGGGCGGAAGCAGCGGCTTGGAGCGTTTCATCGAAGGGGTGGGGCTGGCCGCCAGCTTTTCCCTCGAAATGAACGCCCGTGACGACTTGGGCTGCGCCGGCGCGATCACCCCCGACGCCTATGCCGAGATCATCATCGCCCTCAAGAATGAGATCGGCGGCCATTTCTCACGCGCTTCGGCCGAAGCAGGCGCGGTCCGGATCGTCAATCGCATCTGTCCGTTTGGCGACCACGTCAAGCAGGCGCCCGAATTGTGCCGGATGACGGCCAGCGTGTTCGGAGGCATCGCGGCGCGCAATTTCGGCTATGCCAAGGTCGAATTGAAGCAGCGGATCGCGCTCGGGCACGAATGCTGCGAGGTTTGCGTCCATCTTGATCCGGCGACGGTCGGCGACCGGCCCGGCGACGAATACCACCGCGAGGGCGACGAGATTGTCTCGCGCTCAGGATCGTCCGAAGCCCGGGCGCGCGTCGAGGCGCGGTTGCGACAGGTGTGGCGTCCGCCCGCCGCCGATCATACCGGCCGGACGCGGCCGCCGCCCGCCATCGTCGCCGAGTCGGCGAGCCTGCGCGCGGTTCTCGAGGTCATCGAAACCATTGCGCCGACTCCGGCGACCATCCTCATCACCGGGGAAACGGGTGTAGGCAAGGAGGTCGTCGCTCGATCCATCCACGCCATGAGCGAGCGGGCCGACCGCAACTTTCTCGCCATAAATTGCGGCGCGATTCCCGAATCCCTGATCGAAAGCACGCTGTTCGGCCACGAGAAGGGCGCATTCACCGGCGCCTTTACTGTCCACCAGGGCTTTTTCGAACGGGCCGACCGCGGGACGCTCCTGCTTGACGAAATCGACAGCCTGCCGGTCGCTGCGCAGTCCCGCCTGCTGCGTGTCCTTCAGGAGGGCGAGTTCGAGCGGGTCGGCGGGCGTCGGACATTGCGGACGGATGTGCGCATTATCGCCGCGTCGAACCAGGATTTGGAAGACGCGGTGCGCCGAGGCCGGTTCCGCAGCGACCTTTATTATCGCTTGAAGGTCATCCCGATCCATATTCCGCCGCTGCGCGACCGTCCCGACGATCTTGGGCCGCTCGTGCGTCATTTCCTCGACCGACTGGCGCAAAAATACGGCGGCGTCGCCAAAACTCTGGACGAAGGGGTGTGGCGCCGCATTCGCAGTTATTCCTGGCCCGGCAATTTGCGGGAACTGGAAAACGTCATGGAGCGGGCGTTTCTGTTCAGCCGCGGTCCGATCATCGATCGCATCGACGTCGGAGCCGATCTCGTCCCGGATGCGAAATCGCCGTTGGCGACGGCGCCCTTGCGGTTGCTGCGCGATGACGCCGCCAGAGAGGCCGAAGGCAAAGCCATCGCCGATGCGCTGCGGCAAAGCGGCGGCAATGTCCGCGCCGCCGCCCGCCGGATGGGCGTTACGCCGCGCGCCCTGCACATGCGCCTGAAACGTCTGGGCATCGCCGCCGTCGCTTTTCGCGGCCATGGTTCGGGAAATCCGGCCGAATAATTTCCGCTTGCCGAAAACGGGGGCTTGTCCCCGCCCGAGGGCCCAACGACCGGCGCCGGACGATTGCCTTCGGCAAACGCGGTCGCGAGTCGCCTCTTATTGGGGCGAAGAGCCATCGACGGGAGGTCCGCATGAGTCATGCGGACCTCATGTCACCCGCTTCTGAAATAATCGCCCGATTTGCCGCCAGTCTTTTGAACCAGCGCGATTCCCTCGATCCGCATGGCGCGATCGGCGGCTTTCAGCATGTCGTAGATCGTCAGGCAGGCGACCGAGACCGCGGTCAGCGCCTCCATTTCCACGCCCGTTTCGCCCAAAACTTTTGCTCGCGCAACGACCCGGAGGCCGGGGAGCGACTCGTCCGGCGCAATCTCGACCTCGACCTTGGTCAGGTTGATCGGGTGG
>JAKANG010000216.1 GCA_021812505.1 Pseudomonadota bacterium | reverse complement strand
GCATGCGTAAACTTGCTGCGGCGCCGGCGCTCGGCGCCCTGATGGCGCTCATCGCGGCGCCGGCCCTGGCCGCCGACGCCGCCCAGGAAATCAAGACGGCCGCCCTCCACGACGGAATGGCATCGGCCTCCGATACGCTGGAAATGGTGCGCGCGCATCTGCACCATGCCCTGAACTGCCTTGAAGGCCCCAAAGGCGCCCAGTTCGACGCCAAAGCGATAAACCCCTGCAAGGATCAGGGCATGGGCGGCATCCCGGATTCCCCGCCCGCCAAGCGCAAAGCGCTGGAGGCGGCCGCCAGTCAGGCCAACGCGGCGCTCGCCGAGCCGAACATGGCCAAAGCCAAGGCGATGGCGGAGCAGGTCCAGAAAAGCCTGCTCAAATGAGGAGGCGCCCGTCAGCGCCGGCTTTTCACGCCGGCCGCCGGCTTGCACCAGCGCAATTCGCGCGGATCGGCGACAATGCTTCCGGGCCGAAGGGCCTCGGGAGGCATGTTTCCTTTCACGCCGCTTTCCTGACACCAGGCAAAATGGATCCGGGTCGGCAGCTGGCAATAAGCGCAACGGGTCATCGGCATGGCACGCCCTCGGCAAAATGTTGACCAGACGTCCGGATCGTCTCCGATCCGGGCTTGCCCGCCTTGTCCGAGTCCCGCCCTTGCTTTCGGTCCCTTCGCCTGTCGCGGAGGGTTGCCCGAAACCACAAGCATGAATGATGCCAAAAACGAGCTTAACGGCGGATTAACGCTCCGCGTCGCGAAAGAGCTTCCGGTCACCGGGTAAAAGAGCTATGAGGCGACAGCGCGGGTCGCGCGGAAATGCGGAAAAGTTTCATGCTGTCAGGTCTGCTCGCTCTGGTTTTCGCCTCGGCTTTCGCCGGCGCGGCGCTTTATCTGGTTTTCGTCGAGCAGCCGGCCCGCCTCGCGCTCGACGACGCGTCGATGATGCGCGAATGGGCGCCGAGCGACAGCCGCGGCTTCGCCCTGCTCGGCGGGCTCGCCGTGCTCACCGCGCTCACCGGCCTCCTCGCCTTCGCCCAGAATTCGGACATCCGCTGGCTGGTCGGCGCGCTGATCGTGCTGGCGAGCTGGCCCTATACCTTTTTTGTCATCGTGCCGCTGAACAACCGGCTGCTGGCGACCTCCGCCGCCCGGCCGGACGCCGACGCCCGCGAAATGGTCACCTTCTGGGGCCAGCTCGAATGGGGCCTGTTCGCCCTCGGCGCCGCCGGGACGGCGGTATTCGCCTGGACTTTGGCGTGACCGTTTGACTTGACGCCCGCGCCGGGTCGAAACTGCGCGTCATGAGGAGGTCCCCTCATGCATGCGATGGTTCTCAAGAAAATCGGCGCGCCGCTCGAATGGACGGAACGGCCCGATCCGCTGCCCGGCGCGAATGAAATCCGCATAAGGATTTCGGCCTGCGGCGTCTGCCGCACCGATCTCCATGTGGTGGACGGCGAACTGCCCAATCCGCGCGTTCCGATCGTTCCCGGCCATGAAATCGTCGGCCGAGTGGACATGATCGGCCCGGGCGTCAGCGGATTCGACATCGGCGAGCGGGTCGGCGTTCCCTGGCTCGGCCATACCTGCCACGCCTGCGGGCCTTGCGCGAGCGGCCACGAGAATCTCTGCGACCATCCCGAATTCACCGGCTACACCCGCGACGGCGGCTATGCGACCATGGCGGTCGCCGACGCGCGTTTTGCGTTTCCGCTCGGCGAAAAGGGTGAGGACGCCGCGCTCGCGCCCCTGCTCTGCGCCGGGCTGATCGGCTGGCGCGCCTTCAAAATCGCCTTGCGCGCCGCAGGGCGCATCGAAAGGCTCGGCCTCTATGGCTTTGGCGCCGCCGCCCATATCCTCGCCCAGGTCGCGGCCAAACACGGCCACGACGTTTTCGCCTTCACCCGGCTCGGCGACGACGCCAGCCAGGATTTCGCCCGGACCTTAGGCGCCGTCTGGGCCGGCGGTTCGGACGAGGCGCCGCCGGAAAAGCTCGACGCCGCGATCATTTTCGCCCCGGTCGGCGCCCTAGTCCCAGTCGCCCTGCGCGCGGTGCGCAAGGGCGGCGCCGTGGTCTGCGCCGGCATCCACATGAGCGACATTCCGAGCTTCCCGTACGCCCTGCTGTGGGAGGAGCGCCAACTTGTCTCGGTGGCCAATCTCACCCGCCGCGACGGCGTCGAATTTCTCCGCCTCGCCCCGGAACTCGGGATCGAAACCACCACCAGAATATACGCCTTGAAAGACGCCAATGCGGCGCTCGCCGACTTGCGCTCCGGCGCCTTCGACGGCGCGGCCGTGCTGATTCCGTGACGCAGGTGACGCCATGGCTGGAAAGAACCAAGGAATCGACGCCGGAAAATTCCAGGTCGAAGAAGGCTCGAAGGTCGATCTCAATGATTGGCCGACGCGCATCGACCCGGTTTATAGCTCGAAGGCGGATTACCGCGCGATGCTCGCCGACCATGTCGGACGCCTCAGCGACCTTCAACACAAGCTTTATGCCCGCAATCGCGATGCGCTGCTGCTGATTTTTCAGGCGATGGACGCCGCCGGGAAGGACGGCACCATCCGCCACATCATGTCGGGGGTCAATCCGCAGGGCTGCCGCGTCACCCCCTTCAAACACCCGGGCGGCGTCGAACTGGAGCACGATTTCCTGTGGCGGACGACCCGCGAATTGCCGGAACGCGGCATGATCGGCATTTTCAACCGCTCCTATTACGAGAGCGTGCTGATCCTTCGCGTCCATCCCCGCTTGCTGGAGGCGGAGGGTTTCGATCCCGAAAAGGCCGACGGCGCTTTCTGGCGCGCGCGCTACCGCTCGATCTCCGATCTCGAACAGCACCTCGCCGCCAATAATGTGCATGTGCTGAAGTTCTTTCTCCACCTCTCGAAGGAGGAGCAGCGCCAGCGATTTCTCGCCCGCATCGACGAGCCGGAAAAAAACTGGAAATTTTCGCAGGCCGACATCGAGGAGCGCGGTTTCTGGGACGATTATCGCAAGGCTTACGAGAAATGCCTGTCGGCGACCAGCGCCAGGCGCGCCCCGTGGTTCGTCGTTCCCGCCGACGACAAACTATCGGCCCGGCTGATCGTCTCGCATCTCATCCTGAAAAAGCTGGAGTCGCTGAAACTCCGCCTTCCCGAAGTGAGCGAGGATCGGCGGAAGGAGTTGAAGGCCATCCGCGCGCAACTCAGCGTCTGAGCCTCAGCTCTTGAGCTTCCAGCCGCCGTCGGCCTTGCAGGCCGTGCCCTTCCCGACCTGAGGCCGGCCGTTGATATAGACCGTGTGGGTGAAGTCGCGGCAGTCGCCGTTGGCGGCGGAAGGGGCGACATAGCCATAGGTTCCGTCGTCGCCGCGCCAGGTTTTCCTGTCGCCGGAATTGAGCGCGGCGATTTCGGCATTATTGGCGGCGGTCCGGTCGGCGGCGTCGAGGCTGGCGCCGAGCACGCCGCTGGCCAGGCCCGCATAGGGCGGCGCCGGCCCCACTGCGGCCGGCGGAGGCGGCGGCGAACCGCCCAACTGGGCGCAGCCCGCAAGAGAAACCATCATCGCGCCGGCGACCCCGGCTCGAGCCAGATTCTTCACGGCATACCTCCAGATTGGGCCATCGTAACCTTGAGCGATATTAGCGGCGGATGGCCCGCCGGGAAAGGCGAAAGGTCGAGCGAAAGTTGCAGTCCCGGCGTAGGGACCTGGCGGCGGCTCGCGCGCGCCGCGAGGACTCTCCCGATTCGGGCGATCCGGACATTGCTCAAGCCGCTCAGGCGCCTCGCCCCGACGCCCGCCGTCTCCGTCCCAGGCCGACCGCGAACGATCGACCGAAGAGATATCGGCTGTTCTCCAGCCGTCCCAGCCGACGGCTCGCCATGCCGACGATCGCCTGCGCGCCGTCGAGAACCGCGGTCCCACGGACCTCGGCGCGCGCGGGCTCGACAAATCTTTCATTGAACCAGGCGGCCAGCGCTGAAAAAAGCACGATGACCGGCGTCGTCGCCGCGACGAGAATCCAACTGCGCCATTCCTGGACCGGCAGGAATTGCGCGGCGACGAAAGCCGCTGTCCATTGGAACAGAAAGACGGGATAGCTGAGCCTGCCGAGATTTCTGTCGAGCGAGTCGAGCAGCGGGCCGCCCATGCGGCGCGGCGTCGTCATCACGACCGCGGCGGCCAGAACGGTGTTGAGATAATAGCCGAGGTTTTCGACATAGGTTTGCGGCGCCAGGGCATTGGCGACGACGAGATGCCCGAACCAGACCAGGGCGATCGGGATGAAGGCGCGCGAAGTCCGCCAATCGACCTTTTTGCTGAGAAAATAGGTCAGGGCGCCGATCGAATAGCTCAGCAGCGCGCTG
>JAKANG010000215.1 GCA_021812505.1 Pseudomonadota bacterium | reverse complement strand
TCCCTCCGGCCGGGACGCCCGCGACCCTGGTCGGCTTCGCCCATCGCGGCGACCGGGCGGCGGCCGAGGCGCGGGCGCGCGCCGGAATCAAGGTGATCGCCCTGCCGGACATCCGTTGGAAACGGCCGGACATCAAGTCCACCAGCCTGCTGCCCAATGTGCTCGCCAAGCAGCAGGCCAGGGAGGCCGGCGCCTATGAAGCCTGGCTGGTGGATTCCGATGGGTTTGTCACCGAGGGTTCGTCGAGCAACGCCTGGATCGTGGACGGCGGGGGCGCCCTGGTCACCCATCCCGCCGATTCGGCTATTCTTTCCGGAATCACCCGCGCCCGTCTGTTCCAGGTCGCCGCCGCCAGCGGCCTGAACATCGTGGAGCGGCCTTTCACGCTCGCCGAGGCTTTTCAGGCCCGCGAAGCCTTCATCACCGGCGCGACCACGATCGTGCTGCCCGTGGTGGCGATCGACGCCCATAAAATCGGCTCCGGCGCGCCCGGTCCGGTCGCTTCGGGCCTGCGCGCGGCTTTTCACGATTTCGCGCCGGCGACGCCTTGAGCTTGGACGGGCATAGCACTAAATCTCATGAAAGAATTTCTTGCCTCATCGCGGCCCTTGGGCCTCTAATGGATACAGGCGCAGGCAGGGCGTTCCGCTTTGGGGTCGATATTCGTGGCTTCAGGGCAGACGCGGAAAAGAAAGAACAGGATAAAAGATGCCGGTTGAACGCACGCCCAATCTTCAGGATACGTTTCTCAACTACGTCCGCAAGAACAAGGTTCCACTCACGATTTTCCTCGTCAATGGCGTCAAATTGCAGGGCGTCGTGAGCTGGTTCGACAATTTCTGCGTGCTGTTGCGCCGCGACGGCCACTCGCAACTGGTCTACAAGCACGCCATATCCACCATCATGCCGGGCCATCCGATCCAGATGTTCGATCCGGCGGAGGAAGGCGCGGAAAAATAATTTCGCCCGATACGGAGTCCAGAACGGCTTTGACCGAACACACTGCGCCTCACGACGGCGCTTCGCTCCTGCGGCGCGGGAAAAAGACCCGCGTCGTGGTGATCGGCCCCTATCTTACCGACCGCGCCGCGCCCGAGGCGTCGATCCGCTCGCGCGAGGCGCGTCTTGACGAGGCCGTCGGGCTGGCGCGCGCCATAGACGTCGAGATCGTCGGGCAGGAAATCGTCGCGCTCACCCAGATTCGTCCCGCGACTTATCTCGGCAAAGGCAAGGTCGAGGAACTGGCCGAGAAGATCAAGGACGCCGAGGCCGAACTGGTCGCGGTGGATTGCGCGCTGTCCCCCGTCCAGCAGCGCAATCTCGAAAAGGCTTTTTCAGCCAAGGTGATCGACCGCACCGGCCTGATTCTCGAAATCTTCGGCGAGCGGGCGCGCACGGCGGAAGGCGCGCTTCAGGTCGAACTCGCGCATCTGACTTATCAGAAATCCCGGCTGGTGCGCTCATGGACCCATCTGGAGCGCCAGCGCGGCGGTTTTGGGTTCCTGGGCGGGCCCGGCGAAACCCAGATCGAGACCGACCGCCGCCTGATCCAGGAGCGGATGAACCGGATCGAGCGCGATCTCGAAACGGTGAAAAAAACGCGCGGCCTGCACCGCAAGAGCCGCCGTGACGTGCCTTTCCCGATTGTCGCTCTGGTCGGCTACACCAACGCGGGCAAATCGACTCTGTTCAACCGCCTGACCAAAGCGGAGGTTTTCGCCAAGGACCTGCTGTTCGCGACCCTCGATCCGACCCTGCGCGGCCTGAAACTGCCTCATGGCGGCAAGGTGATCCTGTCCGACACGGTGGGCTTCATCTCCGATCTGCCGCACATGCTGGTTTCGGCCTTCCGCGCCACGCTGGAAGAAGTGCGCGAGGCCGACATCATCCTTCATGTGCGCGATATCGCCCACGAGGACAGCGAGGCCCAGAGCGCCGATGTGGCAAAAATCCTGGCCGAACTCGACGTGGACCCCCATGACCACAACCGGCTGATCGAAGTGTGGAACAAGGTCGATCTGGCTGCGCCGGAAGAGCGGGCGCGGCTGCGCGGCGCGGCCTCGCGCCGCCCTGCGATCGAGCGCCCCTGCGTAGTGTCGGCGGTGACGGGCGAAGGGCTGGACGATCTGCTGGCGGCCATCGAAACACGGCTGGCGCGGGGACGGCCGGTGCTGAACGTGGCGCTGGAGGCCTGCGACGGCGAGGGCCAGGCCTGGCTCTATGCCCACACCGAAGTCCTCGCGCGCGCCGTCGACGACCACGGTCACGCTTTTTTCGAAGTCCGCGTCGCGCCCGAACAGCAGAAGCGCATCCTGCGTCGTTTTCCCGGCGCCGTGACGGCGGAACGCGATGCGCGACATGCGCGAACGCATTGGCCTGCTTGAGACGCCATTCCCGCCGCGTTGAACTGAAAGCGCCTCAGCGCCCGCATTTCGTCGCGGGAGGGAACTCGATCCGGATCATTTCGCCGCGCAGCGCGAAGTCGCCGTAATCGAGTTTGAGGCCGGCCGAGACGCCGTTTTCGTAAAGATCGAAGGACAGAGTATATTCCGGCAGGCCGTCGCGGCGATCCTCCGGGAAATAGGCGACCGACACCGGCCAGCGCGTCAGGTCGCGGAATTTGGCGACCTGGGCGCCCCGGTCGGCGTCCGGCCCCCGCGCCGGCTTTCCGATGATCGCGGTGACATTGTAAATGCGCTTGCCGTCGTCCGATCCGTCATAGAGCCGGGCGACCAGGACTTTTTCGCCGCGCCGCGCCGCTTCGATGATCCGCGCGAGATGCTGGGTGGGAAAGAGCACGTCGGACTGGGCCGAGAGGCGGACGGGCTGCGGCCGGCTCAAGGCGATCGCGACGCCCTTGGCGCTGCGTTCCGCGTGCCCGTCGACCTCGCCGCCTTCGCCCGCGCTCCGCTCCGTGCTGAAGCTGAAATCCGCGCCGGCGGAGTCCTCGAATGTGGTGCTGCGCGTATCGGAAATGCGCGCCTCGCCTTCGCCCGGCGCCAGATCGACCACCTGCCTCAAGGTCTGATTATAGCCGCCGCACTCCGACGAGAAGTCGAAAGCGATCTTGCCCGAGGCGTCGGCCGGGGCCTTGGCGCCGGTCGCGTCGGCCAGCCGCAGGTCATAGATCGCGCGGTGGCTGACCAAAGTCACCGGCGGGTTTGAAGGAGACTTGATCTGCGCGGCGGCGGACCCCGCGGCGCAGCACATGGCGAGGGCGAAGGTTCTGAGGATTGGGCGCATCTCGATGCTTGGGCTGGGGGATTCGGAGCGGTGAGAGTATATGTTCACATTCTCGTTGCAGGAAAGCTGTGGCGAAAGTTGGATGGTTCGAGCGGGAGGCGGGCATGGGACGGAGCGGAAGCGAGATCGAGCAAAGACTCAAGGACATCGGCCATAGCCTGCCGCACCCGGCCGCGCCGCTCGCCAATTATGTTCCCGCCGTCGTCAGCGGCGGGCTGCTGTTCGTCTCCGGCCAGTTGCCCTTCGGCGCCGACGGCAAGCTTTCGCCCTCCCATGTCGGCAAGGTCGGGGCAGTGGTGACGGAAACCGAAGCCTCGCGGGCGGCGGCGCTGAGCGCATTGAATTGTCTGGCCCAGGCCAAGGTGTTTCTGGGCGATCTCGGGCGACTTCGCCGCTGTGTGCGGCTCGGCGGCTTCATCTTTGCCACGGAAAATTTCAATGCCCTCGCCGGCGTCATGAACGGAGCGTCGGACCTGATCGGCGCCGCGCTCGGGGAAGCCGGAGCGCACGCCCGCTCGACCGTCGGCGTCGCGCAACTGCCGCTCGGCGCCTGCGTCGAGGTCGAGGCCATTTTCGAGATCGCGCCGTGAAAGGCGACATGAAAGGCGACATGGGCTGGCTGGTCGCGCGCCCGATCGCCCATCGCGGCCTGCATGATTGCGCGCGGGGAATCGTCGAAAATTCGCTGGCCGCCGCGCGGGCGGCCGTCGCGCGGGGCTATGGGATCGAATGCGATGTTCGTCTGTCGCGCGACGGCGAACCATTCGTCTTCCATGACGATTCGCTCGACCGGCTGACCGGGGAACGCGGCGCCTTTCGTGATCGCAATTCCTATGAACTGGCCGGGATCAAATTGTGCGACGGCGAGAAGATTCCGACGCTGGCCGCCCTTTTGGCTGCGGTCGCGGGCGCCGTTCCGTTGATTCTGGAGCTGAAAAGCGATTCGTTCGGCGATGTGGCGCCGGCGGGCGCAGCCGCGGCGGCGCTGGCCGATTATCGCGGACCGGTCGCGCTGAAAAGCTTCGATCCGGCGCCCATCGCTAAGCTGCGCGCCGGTGGCGCGCCCTGGCCGCTTGGTATGGTGGCGCAAAGCGATTACGAGGACGAGGAATTCGACCGCCTGTCCAC
>JAKANG010000214.1 GCA_021812505.1 Pseudomonadota bacterium | reverse complement strand
CAATTTCCTCGTCCTCAAGCCGAAGGACCAATGGCGCAAGCCGGACAAGGAATGGCTGCTCGGCCAATTGCGCGACGCCATGTCGGATTTCCCCGGCGTCGAATTCGCCTTCACCCAGCCAATCGAGATGCGCACCTCGGAAATGCTGACCGGTTCGCGCGGCAACCTCGCGATCAAGATCTTCGGGCCTGACCTCGACACCCTTTCCTCGCTCGCCAACCGGATCAAATCGACCATCTCCAAGGTGCGGGGCGCGGCCGAGGTGATGACGCCCTCCGCGGGAACCGTCGATTATTTCCAGGTCAAGCTCGACCGCATGGCGCTTGGCCGCGCGAGGCTGTCGGTGAACCGGATCGAAGACGAGTTGCGCTCGCTGCTCGAAGGGGCGCCCGCGGGGCTGGTCATCGAGCCCAACCGCCGGACCGACATCGTCGTGCGCGGCCCGCAGGATCTCCGCGAATCGCCGGAAGCCTTTTCGGACACGCAGCTGGCGTCCGGCGACGGCGGCTTGATCCGCAGCCGGGACGTCGCCCAGCTTTCGCGGACAGCCGGCGCCGTCAAGGTCGACCGCGAGGACGGGTCGCGCTTCTCGATCGTCCAGGCCTATGTCAACGGTCGCGACCTCGTCGGTTTCGTCGATGACGCCCAGAAGGCGGTGGCCGCGGAGGTTCCGCTCCCGCCGGGCTACCGCCTCGTCTGGGGCGGCGAATTCGAAAACCAGCAGCGCGCGATGGCGCGGCTCGCGATCGTCGTCCCGATCGCGCTCGGCCTGATCTTCATCGTTCTCTTCGCCACCCTCGGCTCGATCCGGCAGGCGCTGCTGATCCTGGCCAATGTGCCTTTCGCTTTGGTCGGCGGGCTCATCGCGCTCTGGATCTCGGGCCAATATCTGTCCGTGCCGGCCTCGGTCGGCTTCATCGCGCTGCTCGGCATCGCGGTGCTCAACGGCCTCGTGCTCGTCAGCTATTTCAATCAGCTCCTCGCGAGCGGCGCGCCGATCGAAGCCGCCGTGTTCGACGGCGCGCTGCGCCGGCTGCGTCCGGTGCTGATGACGGCGAGCATCGCGGCGCTCGGCCTCGTTCCCCTGCTATTCGCATCGGGCCCGGGCTCTGAAATCCAGAAGCCGCTCGCGGTCGTGGTGATTGGCGGTCTCATCACCTCGACTTTGCTGACGCTGGTGCTGCTTCCGATCTTCTTCAGACGTTTTGGCGCCGTAGACGGCGCCGCCTCGCCAAAATCGCGGAAACCGCAATGGATCACGATCTCTGCAAGCTGAACCTCATCTTTCCGGTGGCGGCGGAAGACCAGATCCTGGACTTCCTGCTTGATTCCCAGCCGACCCTGCCGGGATTCACCAGCCTGCGCGTCGAAGGGCACGGCGCCGAGTTCGAGAACGCGTCGCCGCTCGAAATGGTTCGCGGCCGAATCGAACGGCGCCTAGTCTTCATGATCCTCGACCGCGCGAGGCTGCATAGCCTCGTCGCCGAATTGCGCGAGCGCATCGCCGTGCCTCACCTCGTCTATTGGGTGGAGCCGGTGGAAAGTTTCGGGCTGTTCAGATGAGCCAGGCGCGCCGTCTCCGAATGGCGAACGCCCGCGATCGCCTGACCGCGCTGTTGGTGGCGGCGATCGCGATGAACGCTTCGACGGTCGCGGCGGAGACGATGTCGGGCGCCCTGGCGCGGGCGTATCAGAACAACCCGGAACTCAACGAACAGCGCGCGGCGGTCCGCGTCGCCGATGAGAGCGTGCCGCAAGCCAAATCGGGATGGCTTCCAACCATCAACGGCGTCGCGACCGACGGGCCTCAATACGCCGTCGCCAAAAACGATCCGACATCGCCGCCGACACAGGCTTCGAAGGCCGCCGCGGCAACCTATGAAATCGATTTTTCGCAAACCCTGTACGATGGCGGGCGCACCGCAAACTCCGTGATCAAGGCGGAGAGCGGCGTCCTGGCGGCGCGCGCCCTGCTGCGCCAGAGCGAGTCGGATACGCTGCAGACGGCGGCGACGGCCTATATGGATGTGATGCGCGACACCGCGATCCTTAACCTGCGGCGCGGCTATGTCGATGCGCTGGCCGCCGAGCTGGAAAACGCCCGCGCCCGTTTCGAAGCGAATCAGGTGATGCGGACTGACGTCGCCCAGGCCGAGACATTCCTGGCCCAGGCGCGCGCCGACCTGGCGCTGGCGCGCGCCAATCTCCAAGCCAGCATCGCTTCCTATCGTCGAGTCGTCGGCGTCGCGCCAGGGCGGCTGCAGCCGGCGCGCCCCATCGAGAAATTGCTTCCGGGCAGCCTCGAACTGGCGATCGCAACCGCCATGACCCAGCACCCGACGATCGCCGCCGCGCTGCATCAGGCGGACGTCGCCGAGTCCGCGGTCAAGGTCGCGGAAGGCGCGCTGTCGCCGACCGTCATCGCCACGGGAACCGCGCAGCAGCCGAACGCTTTCACCGGACCGCCCGACAATGTCATTTCCTTCGCCAACTTCGGCGGTCAGGTTGACGCCCCCCTCTATCAGGGCGGCGCGGAATATGCGGCGGTCCGGCAGGCCAAGGAACAATTGTCCGCCGCGCGTTTCGCGGTCGCAACCCAGCGCGACGGCGTCCGCGGCCGGCTTTCCGCCGCCTGGGGCAGGCTCGCGGCTGCGCGCGCATCGGTTCCCGCCTATGAAGCGACCGTCAGGGCGGATGAATTTTCTCTGATGGGCGTGCGCGAGGAAGCGCTGGACGGATTGAGGACGACCCTCGACATTCTCAACGCCCACCAGGCCTTGCTGACCTCGAGGATGCAATTGCTGTCCGCGCAATATGAACGGGTGGTGGCCTCCTACGCCGTGATGGCGACAGCCGGGCTGCTGTCGGCGCAAGGCCTCGGCCTGGCCGTGACGGCCTACAACCCAAGGGCGCATTACGATCAGACGAAAAATCGATTCATCGGCGTCGGCGCGCCCGATGGGCGCTGAAGCCCCGCCAACGGGATAAAACAGTCCTTCAGCTTGGCTGAGGGCGGCGAGTCGGCGAGGGGCGGCCCGACGTTCCAGCCGGAAGGATGGTTCCGCACCCGGAGTTCCTGGCAGGCGCTGACCTTGAGCGACCCCGCGCCATCGATCGATGGTGGCTCAAGACGCTCAGAGTGCGAGTTTCCCGCCCGCGAAGACCAGGGAGCAGGCCAGCAGCGTGCGCAGCACCTGATCAGGCGTGCGCGCGGCGAAATAGCTGGCGATGATGATGCCGGGAATGGAGCCGAGCAGCAGCGAGACCAGCATGGACCAATCCGCCGACCCGATCATCCAATGGCCGGAACCGGCGATGAGGGTCAGCGGGACGGCATGGGCGATGTCCGAGCCAACGATCCGCACCGTCGACATTCTCGGATAGAGCATCAGCAGCGCGGTGACGCCGATCGCGCCGGCGCCGACCGAGGACATCGTGACCATCACGCCGAGCATGACGCCCAGCGCGACGGTCAGGATTCCGATGCATTTTTCCGTCATCCTGGCGAAGATCGGCTGGCTTTTCGCGACCAGCCAGGGACGAAAGAGCAGGATCGTCGCGGTCAGCAGCAGCGTATAGCCCAGAATCACGGAAATCATCGAACTCGACTTCGCCGAGAAGACGCCAAAATGCGAGATCGTAGCAAGCGTCGCCAGCGACGCGGGCGCCGAGCCCGAGGCGAGCCGGCGAACAATCTTCCAGTCGACCGAGCCATTGGCGTGATGCACCGCCGAACCGCTGATCTTGGTGATGCCCGCATAAAGAAGGTCGGTGCCGACCGCCGCCGCCGGATGCACGCCAAACAGCAGAATCAGAAGCGGGGTCATCAGCGAGCCGCCGCCGACCCCGGTCAAACCGACCAACGCGCCGACCACGACGCCTGCGATTGTATAGGGGAGATGGACGAAATGCTCGACCCCCATGCGACGCTCTCCATTCTATAAAACATATCAAGTTTGGAAATTATAGGTATTTAGTCAACTGTTATTTTGACGCAGCGCAAATCCGGAGCGCGAACCCGCGCCAAAATCATTGGCAAGCGCCGCAGCGCGTGAAATATTTGCGACAGAGGCCCGCCGGGATGGCGGTTGAAAATCGGAAGGAGCGGGACATGAGCGAAACCCCAACCGGCGAAAAACGCGTCATCGGGCCGCGGCTCGTCGCGCTTGTCGGCCCGTTCCAAAGCGGCAAGACCACCCTGCTCGAATGTCTCCTGACCCGCGCCGGCGCCCTCTCCCGCCAAGGTTCGGTGCGCGACGGCTCATCCGTCGGCGACAGCAGCGCGGAAGCGCGCGCCCACGCCGCCAGCGTGGAAGCCAATGTCGCCTCGGTCGATTATCTCGGCGACCGCTATACCTTCATCGACCTGCCCGGCTCGGTCGAAT
>JAKANG010000213.1 GCA_021812505.1 Pseudomonadota bacterium | reverse complement strand
GGCAGCCGCGGCTTCCTGATGGGGCTCAATCTCGTCGGCCTCAAGCGCCGCAATTTCGGGCGTGAGGCGATCCACGACCTGCGGCGCGCCTATCGCGCGCTTTTCGCCCCGGAAGGCACGTTGAAGGAGCGTGTCGAGGACGTCGCCGAGGAATTCGCCGACAATCCGGAAGTGATGATGATCGTTGATTTCATCCGCGCCGGCGGCGACCGCGCCCTGTGCATGCCGGAAACGGAGCGGGTCGCGCCGTGAGCGGCCGGATCGCGCTCATCTGCGGCGCGGGGCAGTTTCCACTCGTTGCGGCGCGCGCCGCGCGGGCGGGCGGGCGAGACGTATTCATTCTCGCCCTCAAGGGGATCGCCAGCGAAGGCGTCGCGGAATTTCCCCATGTCTGGCTTGGCGTCGGCCAGCTTGGCGCGGCCTTCCGCGAGATCGAGGCGCGCGGAATCGAGGAAGTCTGCTTCATCGGCGGCCTGGGCCGGCCGGAATTCGCCGATCTGCGGCCGGACTGGGGCGCGATCAAGCGTCTGCCCGAGATCGTTCGCTTGCTGAAGGGCGGCGACGACCATGCCCTGAAAGGCGTGTTGAGACTGTTCGAGTCCGAAGGATTGCGGGTGGTCGGCGTCGAGACGCTGGCGCCGGGGCTGCTCGCCGCGCCGGGCGCGATGAACCGGTTGCCTTTCCCCAGGGAAATGGAGGACGACCTGGCCTTCGGCCATGAGTGCCTGGCGGCGCTTTCGGCTTTTGACTGCGGTCAGGCGGTCGTTTTGCATCATCGCCGCATCGTCGCGCTCGAAGCCGCCGAAGGCACCGATTCCATGCTGCTTCGCGTCGCCGAATTGCGTGAAAAGGGCCGCTGGCGGGCGAAGGGGCCGGTGGGACTGCTGATCAAGGCGCCGAAAAAGGGCCAGGATCTACGTGTCGACCTGCCGGCAATGGGCCCCGAGACGGTGTCCGCCGCGGCGAAGGCCGGGCTGAGGGGCATCGCGGTCGAGGCGGGCAAGGTGCTGATCCTCGACCGCGGGGCGGTGGCGGCGCAGGCCGAAAAGGCCGGGCTTTTTCTCCATGGCTTTTCGCGGGAAGCTGGCCGATGAAGATTTTCATGATCGCCGGCGAACCGTCGGGCGACCTGCTTGGACGGGGCCTGATCCGCGCCTTGCGCGCGAAATTTCCAGGCGTCGAGATATCCGGCGTCGGCGGCGAGGCGATGATGGCAGAAAATTTCGTCAGCCTGTTCCCGATGCACGAGATTTCGCTGATGGGCGTGCTGCCCGTGCTCGCCAATCTGCGCAATGTGCTGCGGCGCATCGATCAGACCGCGCGCGCCGCGATCGCGGCGCGGCCCGATGCTCTGGTGATCATCGACAGCCCCGATTTCAACCATCGCGTGGCGAAACGGGTGCGGAAAGTCCTGCCCGGTGTGAAGATCGTCAATTATGTCGGACCGACGGTCTGGGCGTGGCGGCCGGGGCGCGCCAAGAAGATGCGCGCTTTCGTCGATCTGATCCTCGCCATTTTCCCCTTCGAGCCCGAGGTTCACGAGCGCCTCGGCGGCCCGCGCTGCGTCTATATCGGCCATCCGCTGATCGAGCGGCGCGCGGCGCTGCAAGGCGATGACGAGGCCAAGAGGACGGGGCCGGTCCTGGTGCTGCCGGGCTCGCGCGCGTCCGTGATCCAGCGTCTCGGCGCGGTGTTCGGCGAGGCCGTCGCCCGGCTCGACGCGGTGCGCCCGGGGCTCGATTACGTTCTTCCCACGTCGCGTGGCCTTATCGAAAAGGTCCAGTCCCTGATCGGGTCCTGGCCGGTGAAGCCGCGCGTCGTGGTCGGCGAGGAGGAGAAGAACGCCGCCTTCCGCGCCGCCCGCGCCGCGCTCGCCGCCTCGGGCACCGTGACCTTGGAGTTGGCCTTGTCGCGGACGCCGACGATCGTCGCCTACAAGGTGCCGAAAATCGAGGAATGGATCGCGCGCCGCCTGATTCAGATCGACATGGTCGCGCAGCCCAATATCATTCTCGGCGAAATGGCGTTTCCCGAAATGTTGCAGGACGACGCCAATGGCCGCGCGCTCGCGGAAAGGCTCGGCGAAATCATCGACGACAGCCCCGAGCGCCGGCGGCAGCTGGATGCGGTCGACCGGCTGGGCGACAAGCTCGCCATCAACGACGACAAGCGCCCGAGCGAAAAGGCCGCGGAAGCGATCCTCGACCTCGTTGCGCGCTGACCCGGGCGGCGCGCCGCTCAGCGCATCTTCATGATCGCAAGCGTCGTCTTGCCGAACGTCGTCAGCGCAATCACGCGCGCGCGGGCGTCGCCGAGGCGCGGCTCATATCTGAGGAACTGCGTGCTCGGGTTTTCGTTGCCCGCGAAGCCGAAAGCCTTGTCGCCGAGACAGGCGTCGGCGGTCGCCTTGATGTCGGCGATTTTGATTTTTTTCGCCGCGCAGGAATAGATCACGTCGCCGATCTTCTTCTTGTCGATGATCTCGCAGGCGCCGAACAGGGGCTCGGTCACGCCGTAGGCCGCCACCGCGTCGGCGTCCTTTGTCGCCGGGCCGCGCATGGCTTTGAACCCGTCGGGCGCGGCGGCGATGAGCTTGCGAAAGGTCGCGCAGTCGAAAGCCTTGTCGTCGACGACGACGGGTTCGGCCCGCCTTTGCCTGAAGCCGCCGTCCTCGAACGGACTGGACTGAGCGAAGGCGACGCCGCTCGCCGGAGCGAGCCAGAGCAGAGCGGCGACGCCAGCCGAGGCGGGCAGTGAGCGCGGTTTGATCACCGCGAGCCCATCATTGTGTAATCGCGGCGCGGCGCGCCGGTGTAAAGCTGGCGCGGACGCCCGATCTTCTGGTGCGGATCGTCGAGCATTTCCTTCCACTGGGCGATCCAGCCGACGGTGCGGGCGACCGCGAACAGCACCGTGAACATCGAGACCGGGAAGCCCATCGCCTTGAGCGTGATGCCGGAATAGAAGTCGATGTTCGGGTAAAGCTTCTTTTCAATGAAATAGTCGTCGTGCAGCGCGATGCGCTCCAGTTCGACGGCGACGTCGAGCAGCGGATCGTCCTTGATGCCGAGGTCGTTGAGCACCTCGTGGCAGGTCTTGGCCATGATCTTGGCGCGCGGGTCGTAGTTCTTGTAGACGCGATGGCCGAAGCCCATCAGACGGAACGGATCGTTCTTGTCCTTGGCCTTGGCGATATATTTCGGGATGTTGTCGACATGGCCGATTTCGGCCAGCATCCGCAGCGCGGCCTCATTGGCGCCGCCATGGGCAGGCCCCCACAGGCAGGCGATGCCGGCGGCGATGCAGGCGAAGGGATTGGCGCCCGATGAGCCCGCCAGACGCACGGTCGAGGTCGAGGCGTTCTGCTCGTGGTCGGCGTGCAGAATGAAGATGCGGTCGAGCGCGCGCGAGACGATCGGGTTGACCTTGTAGTCCTCGCACGGGACGGCAAAGCACATGCGCAGGAAATTCGACGTATAGTCGAGATCGTTCTTCGGATAGATGAAGGGCTGGCCGAGGCTGTATTTATAGGCCATGGCCGCCAGCGTCGGCATTTTGGCGATGATGCGCAGGGTGGCCAGCACCCGCTGGTTGGGGTCCGAAATATCCGTCGAGTCGTGATAGAAGGCCGAGAGCGCGCCGACAGAGGCCACCATCACCGCCATCGGATGGGCGTCGCGGCGGAAGCCGGAGAAGAAGCGCGCCATCTGTTCGTGGAGCATGGTGTGGCGCGTGATGCGATAGTCGAAATCGGCCTTCTGGCGCGCCGTCGGCAGTTCTCCATAGAGCAGCAGGTAGCAGGTTTCGAGGAAGTCGCCGTGTTCGGCGAGCTGTTCGATCGGATAGCCGCGATAGAGCAGGACGCCCTCGTCGCCATCGATATAGGTGATCTTGGATTCGCAACTCGCGGTCGATGTGAAACCGGGATCGAAGGTGAACATGCCGGTCTGGCTGTATAATTTGGAAATATCCGCCACAGCCGGGCCAATCGTGCCATGCTTGACCGGCATTTCCATCGTCTTGTCGCCTGAGATAAATTTGGCCGCTTCGCTCATGAGGATCGCCTTTTCCCTGCCGGCGCAGTCCGCCCGCCGCCCCGGGCCCGGGAGGCTATGCGCCCCGAGCGCGATACGGTCAAACGCGAAAAAATTGTGCGCTGCACGTCAGTAGCCGAATGTCGGGGGCGGTTCAAGGTCGCGAGGCCTTAAACCATAGGGGCGCCACATGGCCGCCGATGAGCCTCACCGCACGGAAAAAGCTAATTTTTTCGTATGAGCATGTTTGAATGTCAGAGGGGCTTTCGGCGGGTCAGGACGGGCGCGCGGCGTCGTCGATCCGACCCAGGCTTTCCTCGCGGCCGAGCGTGTCCAGCACATCGAAAATGCCCGGAGAGGT
>JAKANG010000212.1 GCA_021812505.1 Pseudomonadota bacterium | reverse complement strand
CTGAACCGCGTCGAACTCGTCTTTGGCGATGATCGGCGGCACGTCGACGACGATATGCTCGCTCGCCGGCTTCTCCTTGAAGGTCTTGGCGCAGCGGCGGTTGAAGACCCATTTGCCGACATAGACGGTATTGATGAGGATTTTGTGCACCGCGCCGACGCCGAAAAGGCCGCCAGTGCGGCTTCGATAGCCGCGCTCGTTGAGCCAGGAGGCGATCGCCTTGACGCCGATCGGTCCGGATCTTCCGTCGCCGAGGCGGCAGAGCCGGAAGATCGTCTTGACCGTCTCGGCTTCGACCGCATCGACGGCGAGCCTCTTCTTGACGCGCGCGCCGCGCTTTTCCACTTCCTCGACCGCATAGCCAAGCGGTAGCGGCGAGCCGTTGTAGAAACCCTGACGGGCGTTCTCCTTCATCGCCCGGAGGACATGCTTGGCGTTTTCGCGCGACTGGTATTCGTCGAACAGCGCGATGATCTGCCGCATCATCACCTGCGCCGGATCATCGCCCAGTTCCTGGGTGATCGAGAGGAGCCGCACGCCGTGTTTGGCCAGCTTGCGGACATACATTTCGAGGCCGAAGGCGTCGCGGAAGAAGCGGCTAAAGGAATGGACGACGACGACGTCAAAGGGCTGGTCGTCGTCGCAGGCGCGCTCGATCATGTGCTGGAATTCCGCGCGGTTGTCGTCGGTCGCGGTTTCGCCGAGGTCGGCGTATTCCGCCGCGATCCTCCAGCCGCGCGCCTGGGTCCATTGCGTCAGCTGGCGGCGCTGGTCGGGAATGGAGAGGTCGCTCTCCGCCTGGCGTCCGGTCGAAACGCGGAGATAGAGGCAGGCCCGCGCCACCACGTCGTGCGGCGCATTGTCTTTGCGGATGCGAGCCTCGACATTCATCGCGCGACCTCAAATTTTTCAGGAGTCATCGGCATTGCGACCGAGCCAAAGGACCGTCAAGCACACTGATTCTAGGCCGCGCCGCGCCGTTTGCATACGGCTTTGCTTGGTCAGGACGGGAGAAAATCCATTGGCGGCGAAGCAAACGCGCCCGAAACGGCGCCTTCCGAGCGCGTCCGGAACATAGGCTCGCGGCAAGTCAACGGCGTGGGCTGAGAATTTCGTCGAGCAGGTCGGAGAACCATGTCTCGATTACGTCGATTTCAGTACGCGTCACCGGCGGGATTTCTGTCCAGTCGTCGACGACGACCCAAGTCGCGCCATCGTCCTCCGCGCGCCCGCTAATGGGCGGCGAAGGTTTTGGCCGTGCGCAAGACTCGCCGGAGCCAGCGCCGGGAGAGGCGCGATCGCGGCGACATTTGCGGCGAAGCGCGCGCGGTTGTGACATGACCGACAAGATCGCGCGGCCAGTCGCAAACAAGAATGGCCTATGAATGCGCCACAACGCTCCTGGCTACGACGGTCAAAGAAGTTTAGCCCGGCCTCACAAACCAAGTCCTCGCTTCCGGCCAAAACTCCATTCGACGCCGCCGTCATCTCGGGAGACGCCGGAGATGTGCCTGCCGATCTGCTTTTCGAGAACCGGCTGCCAGGGCACGAGCTGGAAGCCGAGACCGTCCTCGATCATGGCGAAGCGCCCGCTGACGAGATTGACGGAGCCCGTGAGCGCGCCCGCGACATATTCGCCGGGCTTGCTCGGCGTATAGGGCACGCCTCTTTCTGCGGCGAGCCTTTGCCCGACGCGATTGACCTCCGCCGCTTCGAGCCGCGCGATCAAGTCCTTGGGCGCGCGGATGCGGCCGTCCTCAAGACGTGTGGCGTGACCCTGGTCGACGAGGCTCTGGCGGCGGCGCTCCAACGCCTCGCTCACGTCCCGGCCGAAGCCGATGCTCGCGAGGTCCGTGCGGTTGCGCGAGGCCAGTTCCCGGTCGAGCCAGGTCGCGCCGTCGCTGCCGATCTGATTCTTCAGGTCGAGCGTTGACAGCGCGCGGACCGCGAAATCCTTGCGGGCGCCAAGCGCATCATAAGCGACGCCGCGCTCGGGCAAATCATCTGGGATTTTCCAATGGTCGGCGTCGACGCGCTCGACATGGCCGGCGCGGCGCAGCGCTTCCAATCGCCTGACGTGCGAACGGATGAAGGCGTCCGGGTCGCCGCGCCGTTGCTCGATGGCGGATCGCGCCGCCTGCAAATGCTCGCTCGGCCGATAGATTCCGCTGCTGGCCTCGGCCATGGCGGCGATGTTGAGGTCGGCCGGGCGCGGATCGGCTTTGGTCGGCAGCGCATCGAGCGTGACGATATGGCCGCGTTTGATCTCGTCGAGCCGGGCGGCGTCGCCGGTTTCCACATGATGGACGCGCCCGTCGACGCCGTCGATGACCAGATAGAGCCGCTCGCCCATCTCGTCGCCGGCCAGGCCCTTGTCGAGGACGCGCCCGACAATGGCATGCGCGATCCGGTCGCCATGGGTGACATATTGCGCCGCGCCGCGCTCCTCGGCGAGGCCGTGGTCGGCGAGCGCGCGGTGCATGGTCCTGATGATGTCCTCACGTTCCCCCATCGCCTTCAGGGTGCTCTCGGCCCGATCGGCGAGCGTCCAGCGCCCCGGCTCGATCTCCTCGGCCAGACCATAGCTTTCCAGCCGCTTCGCCCGGTCGACGAGCAGGAGCCGGTTGGCTCGGATCGGATAGCTCTCGGCAGCATCCGGGCGCAGGTCAATAAAACCGTGTTCCCGGCTCTCGGCGAGCATCATCCGGTCGAGCCGGGTCAGGCGTTCGGCCCCCACTTCATGGCGGAGCTTGTCCTGCAATTCGATCTCGGTTTGCGGTCCAAGCTCCAGCGTCATCAACTCGCCCGCGCGGTGACGGATTCCATGGGCGATATAATCGCCGGCGATGTTGAGGATGCGGCCGTCGTCGAGCACGCCCCGGACCAGGATATGCGTGTGAGGATGGCCGGTGTTGTGATGATCGACGGCGATCCAGTCGAGTTGCGTGCCGATGTCCTGCTCCATTTGCCGCATCAGATCGCGGGTGAATTCTTTCAGGTCGTTGAGTTCGGCGGCGTCCTCGGGCGCGACGATGAAGCGGAACTGGTGGCGATCCTCGCGGCTGCGGGCGAGGAACGCCTTGCCGTCCGCCTCGTCCTCAATCGCCGAATAGGCGCGGCCCTTGTCGCCGTCGCGCGTCACCCCGTCGCGTTCGAGATAGCGCAGATGCGCGTCCGCCGCGCCGGCCGAAACGCCGCGCATCTTTGGGCCGCGCGCGCTCCTCCCCTTTCCGGCGAACCTCACCACGCGGGCCTTGACCACGACGCGGCGCGAGCGGAAGCGGCCGGAAGACTCGCGCCGCCAGCCGCCGCCGTCGCGCGGGAAGGAGGCCGCGAGCTTCGCGCCTCGGCCGCGCGCATTGAACCGGCCGCTTCCGCCTCCCTCCCGGCCCATTCCTCCGCCGCCGGCCTTGCGGGCCGCGATCTTCACCTGGGTGAGAAAGGGCAGGTCGCGGGTTTTGGCGCGCGTCCCCCGGCTGCGGGATCGGCCCGGCTTGATGCGGAAACGGTCGTCGCTCCGGTCTGTCATGAAAGCAAAATTGGCATCAATTTGAGGCTGGGCAAGACCTCAAATGCGACGGTCGCAGCATGGCGTGGAAACGACGGCCATGGCGTAAAAAATTCGAAACGCACATTGCGGCAGGCACAGAAACATCGATTGAAAATCAACCGGATAGTCAGCCTTCATGCGCATCCACACCTCTCACACTCCGCTCCGGCGCCGTTTTCCGGAACGGAAAACAATGTGCAGACAACAACTTGCGGGCGCAGGCCGCGCGGATTGAAAATCCGCTTTATCTTGCCATCCTCCGGTCGTGTGTAAGCGTCCAGTCTCTGCACCCAGATTGAGTAGTGCCAAATCGCGGCATGTGGGGTTCCTTCGCGGCATGGAGGATCTCCGGTGAATTTGAGACATTTTGAGAACAAGGCGCGGCAATCCTGGTGGCTGGTTCACATCGAGGCGTGGCGCCAGAGCGGCTTGGATCGGACGAACTATTGCCGCCAGCACGGACTTTGGAAGTGCACGTTCGATCGCTGGCTGAACCATCTGGCCGGCAAGGAAGCGGCCCGCAAACAAGCGGAATATCAAGCAGAATTGTGCCGCCAGAAGAAGCTTGAAAGGAGAGAACAGCGTCGCAGGCGACGCGCCCGTTTGCGCTTTGGCGTGAGCACGGATGAGCGCAATCGCGCCCTCCAGGCGTTCTGGGCGATGCATGTCGAGGCGATGAACTGGAGCGGGATGGGCGTGCGCGAATACGCCGCCGTTCTGCATTTGTCGCCGACTTCTTTGCGCAAATGGCGCGACCGGCTGGACGACGGCGAGGTGGAAATCGACTGGCGGACTCATCTGCACCCCTCCGCCCGGCCGGTCGTTAGCCCGTCTTATTCATGAGAGGG
>JAKANG010000211.1 GCA_021812505.1 Pseudomonadota bacterium | reverse complement strand
GCCGCGAGGAAATCGAGATAGCCGTCGATCGTGTCGCGGTCGATCGCGGCGATATAGGCGTCATCGACCGAATAGTCGCGGATCGGCCGCGCGCGCAGCCGGGTCACGGTCGCCTCGGCGACGGGCCGCGGCGCGCCCGGCGCGGCGGCGAAGAGGGCGAAGGGCGAGGTCAGCTTCGATTCATCCCAGGGAATGATCGCGCCCTTGGTCGTTTCCGAGACGCGCAGCCGGGTCTGGTCGAAGGCCTGGTCGAGCGGCATGCCAGGCTGGCGCAGGGCTTCGGCCAGGGACTGGGCGTAAACGCCGTATGGGCCGGGCTCGTTGGGGGCGACAGAACCGGGGGCGGCGTTGAAGGCGTAGAGCGCGCCCGGCGGCGGATCGACCAAAGCGAGGCCGCCGGCGAGCGGATCGCCGGTCTGGGCGAAGGCGTTGATCTTCGCCGCGTCGAGCACCACGACCTTCGCCTTCATCGGCATTTGCGACAGCGGCTGGAGATAATCGCTCAGGCGCACCGCCTCCAGCGGAACATCGACCGCGCGCGGAATATTCGCCTCGATCGGGGCGATGTAATTGTCGCCGGCATATTGCAGGCCGCGGCCGGAAATATAGACGACGGCGACGGCGTCCGGCCCGGCGGCGGCGGCCTTGTCCACGAATTCGCGCAAGGCCTTGCGCAGCCCGTCCTGATCGAGGTCGGCGGCGCCCGTCACGTCGAAACCGGCGCGCTGCAGGGTGTCGGCGATCAAGCCGGCGTCATTGGCCGCGGAAGCGAGCGGGCCGGTCTTGTATCTGGCCTCGCCGATGACGAGCGCGATGCGCGGCGAAACGCCGGGCGCCGGCTGCGCCGCGCTCTCGACGACGCCGATGAAGGTCGCGCCAATGAACAGGAAGCCGGCCGCCAAGCCGAGCCTGGCTTTCGATTTCGGTTTCGTGGTCCTGAGCCGCATGGACGTCCTTCCTCTGCGGGGAGTGATTATGGGACCGCGCCGAGGCGAGCGCGGCGAAGGTCATGACGCGCCTGCACGGCTGAACGCGGACTGAACGACGCGCATCGCTTTTGCGGCGGGCGCTCCCTCAGCGCATGACGACGACCTTGGCGCCGACATGGACACGATCGTAGAGGTCGATCACGTCATTGTTGGTCATGCGGATGCAGCCCGAAGAAACAGCCTGTCCGATGGTGTCGGGCTCGTTCGAGCCATGGATCCGGTAGAGCGTGCCGCCGATATAGATCGCGCGCGCGCCGAGCGGATTCTCGATGCCGCCTTCCATGTGGCGGGGCAGGTCGGGCCGGCGGCGGATCATCTGGGACGGGGGCGTCCAGTCCGGCCATTCGCGCTTGCTGGTGACCCGGTGGACGCCGCCCCATTCGAAGCCCGGCCGCCCGACGCCCACGCCGTAACGCAATGCCTCGCCGTCGCCCAGCACATAATAGAGGCGACGCTCGCGCGTCGAGACGACGATTGTGCCCGGCGCCTCATGGCCGCCATAGGCGACCACCTCGCGGGGAATGGGCGCGGCCATCGGGCGCCCCTCGTGCGCGCCGGGTCCGCCCTGGAAAAGGTCGAACAGGAAAAAGGCGCGCGCCGGAGTCGCCGCCGCAACGGCGAGGCTGACGAAAATGGCGAATTGGGCAGCGCGGGCAAGCGAAACGGAGCGGGCGGACATGGGCGTCCTCAACGGTTCTGCAGAACTGATTTCGTAACGCGGCGAGTCGCCGAAAGGATGCAAGAATTAAGCGCAAAAAGCGCAAAATCCGCAATCCGGAATCTCTACCGACCTCAGTCCGACGTGATGACGGGCGCGCGCCTCGTCTGTCCCGCCAGTTCTTCACGCACGGCGCGCGCCAGCGCGAAATAAGGCGCCGCCTGGGGCGAATCCGGCGCCTGGGCGGCGATGGGCGCGCCGGAATCCGAGGCCTCGCGGACCTTGATGTCGAGCGGCGCCGCGCCAAGGAAGCGCAGGCCGAGTTTTTCCGCTTCGGCCTGCGCGCCGCCATGGGCGAAAATCTCGCTGCGGCCGCCACAATGGGGGCAGAGGAAATAACTCATGTTCTCGAACAGGCCGAGGATGGGCGTCCTGACCTGGTTGAACAAGGCGACGCCGCGCCGCGCGTCGATCAACGCCAGATCCTGCGGCGTCGAGACCACGACCGCGCCGGCGAGACTGGCGTGCTGGGCGATGGTGAGCTGCACGTCGCCGGTTCCGGGCGGCATGTCGATGACGAGAATGTCGAGGTCGCCCCAATCCACGTCGCGCAGCAATTGGCGCACGGCGGTCGTCACCAGCGGCCCCCGCCAGACGACCGCCTGGTTGTCTGGCACGAGGAAGCCGATCGACATCAGCTTGACGCCATATTTCTCGAACGGCGCGAGCAGCTTGCCGACGCCGGCGAATTTCGGCTTGCCGGACAGGCCGAACAGCAGCGGCAGCGACGGGCCGAACACGTCGGCGTCGAGCAGTCCCACCTTTTCCCCAAGCGCGGCGAGAGCGACCGCCAGATTGGCGGCTGTCGTGGACTTGCCGACGCCGCCCTTGCCGGAGGCGACCGCGATGATTTTTTTCACCCGGTCGAGGCCGGGGCCGCCCGCGACCGCCGGACGCTCGGGCTCCGCCGGCTGCTGCGCCCGTTCGGCGGTGAGGACGACGAAGGCCGCGGTCACGCCGGGCAGGGCCTTCAGGGCCTGTTCCGCCGCCGCCCGCATGGGCTCGCTCGCCCGCGCCTGATCAGGCGCGACGGCGAGCGTCAGATAGATCTTGTCGCCCTTGACCGACAGGCCGGCGATCGCCCCGGAGGCTGGCAGGGGCGTCCGGCCGTCCGGTCCGGCGACGCCCCGCAAGGCAGCGAGGGCCTCCTCACGCGTCGGCATGGGCGTTTCCCGGATGCGGCGTGTACCAGTTCAACTTGTCGCGCAAGGTCACGACCTCGCCGACGATGATGATGGTCGGGCCACGCAGGCCATGAGCCTTCGCCTTGGCGGCGATGTCCGAGACGGTCCCGGTAACGGTGATTTGGTTGGGCCGGGTGCCATTCTCGACCACCGCGACGGGCAGGGCGGGATCAGCCCCATGGCGCAGGAATTCCGTGGTCAGATAGTCCAGATGGGCAAGGCCCATATAGACGGCGACCGTCTGGCGCGGGCGCAGGATCGAAGTCCAGTCGAGCTGGATCGGACCCTCGCGGCCATGGCCGGTGACGAAGACGCAGGATTGCGCATAGTCGCGGTGGGTGAGCGGAATGCCGGCATAGGACGAGCAGCCCGCCGCCGCGGTCACGCCCGGGCAGACCTGGAAGGGGATGCGATGTTCGGCGAGCTTTTCGATCTCCTCGCCGCCGCGGCCGAAGATGAACGGGTCGCCGCCCTTGAGACGCAGGACGCGTTTGCCTTCCTTCGCGAGCTTGACCATCATCGCGCCGATTTCTTCCTGCGCAACGGCGTGATTGGCGCGCTTCTTGCCGACATAGATGCGCTCAGCGTCGCGCCGCACCCGATCCATGATCGCCGGATCGACGAGTTGGTCATAGAGCACGACATCGGCCTTCTGCATCAGGCGGAAGGCGCGGAAAGTCAGGAGGTCCGGGTCGCCGGGGCCGGCGCCGACCAGATAGACCTCGCCCTTGGGCGTTTCATCGGAGGCCGAGCCGTCCGGGCGGCAGGAGTCGATCTCACGCTCGAGCATGGTTCGGGCGGTGACGTCGTCGCCCGCCAGAACCATCTCGGCGATCGGGCCGTCATAGATCCGCTCCCAGAAGCGCAGGCGCGCCTGATGGCTGGAAAGTTTTTCCGCCAGGGCTGCGCGGCCGGCGCCGGCCAGCGCCGCGAGCCGGCCGTAGCTGCTAGGGATCAGGGTTTCGAGGCGCGCCTTGAGCATCCGTCCGAGCAGCGGCGCGTCGCCGCCGGTCGAGATCGCTACGACCAGCGGATTGCGGTCGAGCACCGAGGGCGTGATGAAGTCGCTCATCCGCGGATAATCGGCGACATTGACCAACGCGCCGGCCTTCCGCGCGCGGGCGATCTGGACCTCGTCCGGCTCCTCCTCCGGCTCATAGGCGAAATAGATGATCGGGAATCCGGCAAAGGCCTCGGGCGCGGCGAGGTCGCCGAGCCGGTACTGGCCCTTGAGGGCGTCGAATTCCTCGCTCGGCTGATCGGTCAGCAGCCAGACCTCGGCGCCGGCGCGCGCGAGCGTCTCGACCCGGCGCGCCGCGAGCGAGCCATTGCCGGCGACGGCGATCCGCCGGCCGCGGACTTGCAGAAAAATGGGCAGGCGATTCATATCTTCGCGCTCCCTGTCTCACGCCGCGAGGAGGCGGCTGGCGTCGCGGGCGCGCCAGAGGTCTTCGGCGCGCTGTTGGGCGCTTGCCATGTCGGGGGCGCGCTTCATGGCGCGCAGGGCGATGGCGATGGTGCCGGTGAC
>JAKANG010000210.1 GCA_021812505.1 Pseudomonadota bacterium | reverse complement strand
CCGATCTGGATGACAATGAACCGTGCTTTCGGGAACAGGGCTCTTATAACAGGCGGCGTTTCAGGGTTTGAAAGATAGACGTGCGAAGCATCGACCCTATACCGCGCAGGGCTATCGAAAAGGTTGAAATAATCAATCGGATTCTTTACGACCTGGAAATAGGAGCAGAAAAACGACGGCTCCTTGACGGCGTTAAGATGAATGTCCGGATGGCGCATGAGCGCGACAGACAAGGTCGTCGTTCCCGACTTTCCAGCTCCGAGGATGAACAGGTTTGGTGTCAGACCCCTCGCGGGTTCACGGCGACTGAATAAGCTACGCAGCATGGAAAAATTTATCATTTTTCGCTCCGGCCATGCAACTTTTTATTGGCGATTGTTGAAATGGCGTCGAAATTCAATATTCAACGGGCGATAGGCGGGGGAGACCCCACCGTTCAGGCTGCCGAGCAGCACCCCGGGATTTCCTTCGCAGCCGTTGAAAAATCGGCAGGCTATTTCCATCGAAATCTGCACAGACGCAGGACAACGGAGAGCGGCGCGCGAGCCTTCCTCCGGCGCGGGGCCTTTGCGCGCGGATTGAATGAGGACTTCATGGCTGACGGGTCGGACTTCGCCCAGGCGATCCAGCGCGGGGCGACGGACTGTCGCTACGAGGGCGTCCCGACCCTGAAATGCCCGTTCGATCTCGAGATTTACCGGAAGCTGATCTGGGATCTGACGCCCGCGACCATTCTGGAATTCGGCTCTTACAAAGGCTGCGGCGCCCTCTGGCTTGCGGATCGCCTGCGCGCCTATGCGCTCCAGTCGACGCGGTTGGTCACCCTGGACATCCAAAAAATGCACGAGTTCCGCGATCCCCGCGTCGAATTCGTCCCATGCGACGTGAACAACATCGCGGCGAGCCTGAGCGACGAGATGATCAGTCAGTTCGCTCATCCGTTCCTGGTCATAGAAGAATCAAGCCATCAGGCGCCTCATGTGCGCAATGTGATGGATTTCTTCCATAAACATGCCCGCCCCGGGGAATATCTGATCGTCGAGGACGGCATTCTGTCGCTGATCATGGACGAAACGGAATTCCAAGGGGGGCTCTCGCGGCCATCCACGCCTTCCTGGGCGGTCACCCCGACGCTTACGAGATCGATCGCAAGCGATGCGACCGTTACGGCAGGAATGCGACGTGGACTCTCGACGGCTATATTCGCCGGATCAAGTGATCCTGGCGCGAGACCGCGCGGGGGCGTCGTTCCCGCCGCGGCGGGAGCGCGCCTCAGTTCATCCTCCGCGCGAAATCCGCGAAAGCGGCCAGCTGCTTGCGTAGAAAGTCCTTCGTCCCCTCGTCGGTCAGGTCGCCGGTGGCGTTGTCGAACTTGCCGCCCGCGCCGCCGATCATCGCCTCCGGCGTGTTGAAAACGCTGGCGTCGAGAAAGACAAAAGTCTGGCGCAGGTGATATTGCATCCGCGCGCCGCCGAGCGCGCCGGGCGAGGCGCTCTGCAGCAGGATCGGCTTGTGCTTGAAAGGCGCCGAAGGTAGGCGCGACAGCCAGTCGATCGCGTTTTTCAGCGCGCCGGGGACGGAATAATTATATTCCGGCGACACGACGATCACGCCGTCCGCGGCCTTGACCGCCGCGCCCATGGCCTCGACCGCCGCCGGAAATCCCTCGGCCTGAATGTCGGCGTTATAGAGCGGGAAATCGACGATCGAGCCGAGGGGCGAAATCGTCACGCCCTCGGGCGCCAGGGCGGGCAAGGCCCGGGCGACGCCGCCATTGAACGAAGCCTTGCGCAGGCTTCCCAGCAAAGTGACGAAATGCGGATTTTTCGAGCTCATGTCGCTGTCCTTTCGAGCGTCAGGATCGAGCATTAACCTGTGGAAGGCAACCACGCCGGCGATTATTCTTTTTTGTGTTAACCTGCGTAAGGGTTAATCTGATCTTAACGAATCGTTATCGTTTTTGGTTCAGTATGCGTTGAGTCGTCGGTTCAATCGCGGAGTTTCCGCATGGCGCCGCACTTTATCATCGCATTGCTGTTCGGGGCTCTGACGAGCTTCTCCCGTCCGCTTTCGGGCAGGGCTCGCGCGCTTGCGCCGGACCTCATGGCGGCGGCCGCCGGTTTTGCCGCCGCGCTGGTTCTCGGGCGTTTCGCGTCCGCGGCTTCCGCGCCCCAGATCTGGGCGATCGACACAAGATGGGTCGAGATTTCGGCGGCTCTGTGCGTCTTCGCCTTGGGTCTGAGCGGCGGGCCGCTGTCGCCCTGGGAGGAGCTTTTGCCCGAGGAGGCGGCGCCCGAGGCCGAAGACTCTCGCTTTGCCGAATTGTTTCATTCTTTTGCGCTCGGCGCCGCCGCATTTTGCGCCGCTTGGACCTTCGCCGCGGCGCTTCTGATGCTGAAGGCGGCGGGCAATCTCGTTTTGGCGGCGCAGGAGAAAACCGAAACGGCGCCCGAGCGCGATCCGCGGCTCGACTGGCTGGCGGGCGGCGAAATGCCGCGCTCCTTCATCGCGGCGCTCAATGCGGGGCAGGCTCGGCATCCGGATCGCGGCTCCGGGTCTCGCTCCACGTCTCCAGCGCCTCGCCAAATAAGGGCTGTGCATAACGGGGCAAAGCCTTTGGATGCGCGATTCGCCGCCAATAGGCGATCCACTGCGCCGGGGCATGATAGAGCGGAACCACGTAAAAGCCTGACAGCAGCACGCGATCGAGCGCCCGGGCGGCGGTGACGAATTCCTCCCTGCCGCGCGCCGCCTGCAAGGCCGCGATCATGGCGTCGATGGCCGGGTTTCTGGCGCCGGCGAGATTATAAGACGCCTCCTGATCGGCGCTGTCGCCACCCCAGCGCATGCGTTGCTCGTTGCCTGGCGAGGCCGAGGCCTGCCACACGCCGACCATCATGTCGAAATCGAATCTCTGGCGCCGGCCCTGGAACTGGGCTTCGTCGACCAGCCGCACCCGCGCCTCGACCCCGATCCGGCGCAGAAGACCGGAATAATAAAGCGCGAGACGCTCCTGCTCGCGGTCCTCGACCAGGATTTCGAATTCGAGTGGGCGGCCGCCCCGCGTGAGCCGGCCGTTTTCGAGCGTCCAGCCGGCCTGATGCGCCAGCGAAAGGGCTTTTCGCGCCATTTCGCGGTCGCGGCCGGTTCCGTCCGAGCGCGGCGGCGCCCAGGTTCCGTTCATGACGTCCTCGCGCACGGCTCCGGGGAAAGGCGCGAGCAGCTTGCGCTCCGCAGCGCTTGCGGGGCGCGAATAAGCGGACAATTCGGATTCGTCGAAAAAGCTCTTGTCGCGGGCGTAGAGTCTGGAAAAAAGATTGGCGTCGAGCCATTCGAAGTCGAACATCATCGCCAGGGCTTCGCGCAGGCGCGGGTCGCGGAAGAGCGCGCGGCGGGTGTTGAAGGCGAAGCCGCGCAGGCCCTTGGGGCCGCCGAGCGGCAGGGATTCGACGGCGACCCTCCCATCGCGCCGGGCGGGGAAATCATAACCGCCCACCCAGCGGCGCGGGTCGGTCTCCTGGCGATAGTCGATCAGGCCGGCCTTGAACGCCTCGAACAGGCTGTTGTCGTCGCGGCCATATTCGAAAACCACCTCGTCGAAATTATTGCGGCCGCAGTTGACGGCCAGGTCGCGGCCCCAATAGTCCGGATCGCGGCGCAGAATGAGCTTTTCGCCCGGCTTGACCTCGGCGACCTTGTAAGGCCCGGAGCCGAGCGGAATCGCCAGTCCGTCGTCGGTGAACTTTTTCACGCTCATCGCATGGGCCGGCAGCACCGGCATCAGCGCCAGGATCAGCGGCAGTTCGCGGTCATTCGCGCCGGCGAGGTCGTAGCGGACCGTATGGCCGTCCAGGGCCTGGACCGAGCGCACGAGCCCATAGGCGGCGCGCTGCTGCGGGCGGCCCTTGGCCTTCAGCAGGTTGAAGGAAAAAATCAGGTCGCGCGCGGTGATCGGGACGCCGTCGGAGAAATGGGCTTTCGGGTCGAGACGGAAGGTAACGTAATCGCGGGCCTCGTCGGTTTCGATGGTTCGCGCGATGAGGCCATAGAGCGTGAAGGGCTCGTCGAAGGAGCGCGCCATCAGGCTTTCATAGACCGGCCCGGCGAGCCCCGCCGCCGAATCGCCGGCGTTGACGCCGTAAGGGTTGAGGTTTTCGAACGTCCCGAATTCGCCCAGCCGCAAGGTTCCGCCCTTGCGGGCGTGGGGGTCGGCGTAGGGCAGGCAGGTGAAATCGGCAGGAAGGGCCGGATCGCCCTGCATGGCGATGGCCGGAGCGATCCGTCCCGGCGCGGGGGCCGCGCGCAAGCCGCCGCAAGCGAAGGCGGCGAGCGAAACGGCGAGCAGCAGAGGGGGGGCGAGCGGCGGGCGCATGGCCTCATGCTAGAACAAAATCGCCGATGGCGCGCCCATTGCTCGATAAA
>JAKANG010000209.1 GCA_021812505.1 Pseudomonadota bacterium | reverse complement strand
GGACACTTAAGGCCAATTCCCGCGTGCTGAACCCGCTCCGCGATAAAAAGGAAAACGTGGCGCAGTTGTGGCAGATTCATGCCACGCGTAAGGAACGTGACGGCCAGGTCGATCACGTGTCGACCGGCGATATTGTCGGTGTGATCGGGCCACGGCATTCCATCACGGGCGACACACTGTGCGACGGGCACGATCCGATTCTCCTGCCGTCGATTCAGTTTGCTGAAGCCGTGCTGCGCAGCGGCGAAGAGCCGCGCCTGCTGAATTTCACCCCTGCGGACACGGCCTATGTCGTGCGGGCGCTGGCGCGTGGCGAAAGTTCCTCCTTGTCCTGCGGCGAAGCCAGGGTCACGGCCAAGGCCGAACACGATGATAACGGCAGGATGCGGGTCGCCATCGACGACCGGATTTTTTCGGCGACTGCAATTTCGACCGGCGCAGATTGGGCCGTCTTCCTCGACGGGCGGATGTGGACCTTTCAACTGGTCGATCCGCTCCGCCGCGCGGCGGCGGAGCATCGTCGTGACGGCGGCCTGACCGCGCCCATGTCTGGCCGCGTGGTCGCGCATTTTGTTGAACCGCAGACGTCGGTCGCGGCGGGCGCGCCGCTGATGGCGATGGAGGCGATGAAAATGGAGCATGTCGTCAAGGCGCCGGCGGCGGGACGCGTGGCCTCTTTCCTTTACGCGCCCGGCGATCAGGTGAGCGAAGGCTCTGAACTTTTGACGTTCGAACCAGAGGACGAGGCGTGACCCTGCCAAAAAGCGTCAAAATTGTTGAAGTCGGTCCGCGCGACGGCTTGCAGAACGAAAAGGCTTTGGTCGCCAGCCCGATCAAGGCGGAGTTGATCGAAAGATTGGCCGCCGCCGGCTGCCGCCACATCGAGGCGACCTCTTTCGTTTCGCCGCAAAAAATTCCGCAGCTCGCGGATGCGGCGGAGGTGATGAAAAAAATCCGCCGGGCGCCCGGCGTGGTCTATTCGGCGCTCACCCCCAATCTCAAGGGTTTTGACGCGGCAATAGCCGCCGGCGCCGACGAGGTCGCAGTTTTCGCCGCGGCTTCTGAGACCTTCAGCCGCAAAAACATCAATTGCTCCATCGACGAATCCCTCGAAAGGTTCGAACCGGTTCTGGCGGCGGCGCGACAGGCGGGCGTTCGGACCCGCGCCTATGTCTCCTGCGCCTTGGGGTGTCCCTACGAGGGCGAAATCGCGCCCGCGGCGGTCGCGCTTGTGGCAAAAAAGCTTTTCGACATGGGTTGTTACGAAATTTCGCTCGGCGACACGATCGGGATCGGGACGCCGCCGGCGACTAAAAAAATGATCGCGGCGGTGGCGGAAAAAATTCCGCTGGAAAATCTCGCCGGTCATTTCCACGACACTTACGGCATGGCGGCGGCCAATGTCTGGGTGGCTTTGGAAATGGGGATGGCGATTTTCGATTCCTCGGTCGGCGGCCTCGGTGGCTGCCCATTTGCGCTGGGCGCGGCGGGCAATCTCGCCACCGAGGATCTGGTCTGGCTGCTGAGCGGATCGGGCGTCGAGACCGGGCTCGATCTGCAAAGGCTCGTAGACTGCGGGAACTGGATCAGCGCCGCCCTCGGGCGCGAGCCGGCGTCGCGCGTCGCGCGCGCCCTGAAGAAGGGCTAGAACATCGCCCCTTCATGGCGCAGCAGCCAAAGCTTGCGATCGAGGCCGCCGCCATAGCCGACCAGAGCGCCACTGGCGCCGATCACCCGCTGGCAGGGGATGACGATGGCGATCGTGTTGCGGTTATTGGCGATCCCCACCGCCCGCGCCGCTCCTTTCTGGCCGATCTGCGCGGCGATTTCGCCGTAGCTCACGGTCGCGCCGGGCCGGATTTTCCGCAGCGCCGCCCAGACCCGGCGCTGAAACTCCGTTCCTTGCGGACGCGCGGCCAAACCATTGATGGCGGCGACGTCGCCGCCAAAATAAGCCTTTAGCGCGCGATGAGCGTCGGAGACGCCAGAGCGTGGCTCCGCTCGCGGCAGGCGGCGCCCGTGGCGCGCCTATGCGGCCCAATATCTGTGGACCTCCAGCGCCGCCGCGCATTGAAGCGGCGGGGTCAATCCCCCGCGAAGGATTTGAAGCCGCCGAAGATCATGCGCTGCCGTCGAAGCACATTTCCATGCCGGTCAGGCGCGGATCCTTCATCGCCTTGGCCTTGACCTCGTCGCGCTTCTCGCCCGACTGATAAGTGGCCATGCCGACAAAACCTTTTCGTCCGGTTTAAGATCGACGCTTTGCGGAAAGGAGGCGAGCTTGCCCAGAGGAGCGTCGTCAGCCTCCAATTCGACGCAGGACAAGGCGGCGTTGTCGCGCCACACTCCGGTGAAGGTTTCGGCCTGATCGCGATAAGGCTCGAGAGTCTTCACCGGAACGGGAAAGATGAAAATGTCGGCGTAATGGTGGGGCATGGCCTTTCTCCCCTTCGGCGCCTTCACAACCCGTAAAAGGGGGCGCACGCCATCGAATGGAGTTGCGGCTCGCCGCGCCGAGCCGTTCCCAAGCCTAATCCTCGGTGGCGCCGGAGGGCTTTTTCACCCCGGTTTCGTCGAATAATTTTTTCAGCGCAGCCTGCCGCTTGCGCGCCTGCGCGACATAGCGCGCCTTCACATGACCAAAGCCGCGAATGTGCTGCGGCCACGAGGCCAATTCCACCGCCACGTCGAGATTGGCCGGCGTGAGCCGGGCGGCGGCTTCGCCCATCATCTGTTGGTAATCGCCCAAAAGTTGGCGCTCGAGCTGGCGGTCGGGCGAGAAGCGGAAGGGATCGAGCCAGCCTCCGCGCAGAAAACGCAAGGCGGCAAGCAGCCGCAAGGCGGGCAGGGCCCAGGCGCCGAATCGCCGTTTGCGGGGGCTTTGCGCGTTATGGCCGGCGGGCGCCAGAATCGGCGGCGCGAAATGGAAGGACAAAGTAAATTTCCCCGCGAAAGTCGCACGCAGCTTCTGCAGAAATTCCGGTCGCGCATAAAGCCGCGCCACCTCATATTCGTCTTTCGCCGCCGTCAGCTTGTAGAGGCCAAGGGCAAAGGCGCGGGCGAGCTTTTCGCTGGCCGGATCGACGCGGCGCTCGGCATCGGCGATCTCAGCGACGCGCGTCTCGAAACGCGTTGCAAGCGCCGCGTTCTGATAATCGCGCAATTCCGCGGCCAGCGCCTTGATCATGTCGGGGAGGGGCCGCGCGGCGAGCGGCTGTTCCGCCCTGGTCTCGTCGTCCAGCCCGGCGGCCGTGGCGACCGCGGCGAAATCATGCGCGGCGCGGCGTCCCCACTGAAACGCCAGCCGGTTCTGCGCCACCGCGACGCCATGGTCCTCGATGGCCTGGAGAATCGACGCGCTCTTAAGCGGCAGCAGGCCCTTCTGGACGGCAAAGCCGAGCAGGAAGGGATTGGTGGCGATGGAATCGCCGGTCAGCGCCGTCGCGAGGCGCGTCGCCGGCGCGAAATCCACGCGGCCGGGACCGCAGGCCTCGGCGATGACCTTTTCTATTTCCTCATGCGGATAGACCGGGTCGGGAAATTTCTGCAGATCGCCGCTGCGCGCCTGGGCGGCAAAAGTCCGCACGAATTCGCTGGTGATCGAGAAGTCGTTATTGACCACGGCGCGGGTGAAATCGGGTCGCAGTTTGAAGATCGTATCGGGCGAGGCCGAAACCACCAGATCGCCGCCGATCAGCACCGCCGTCTCGCCCGAGGCGATGCGGGTGGCGTGCAAATCCATCTCTGCCGGCGCGATCCGGATATGGGTGGTCACCGGCCCGCCCTTCTGCGCCAGGCCAGCCATGTCGAGCGCGGTGACATTTTTGCCCTCGCGCGCGGCGGCCTTGCCGATCAAAGCGCCGAGCGTCACCACGCCCGTGCCGCCGACGCCGGCGATCAGAATGGAGCAGGGCTCGGCCAGCGGCGCCGGCTGCGGTTCGGGCAGGCTGGCGATCCAGGCCGGATCGCCCCCGCTTCTGGCTGCGTGAAGGCCGCCGCCGTGAACGGTGACGAAGCTCGGGCAGAAACCGTCGACGCAGGAAAAATCCTTGTTGCAGGCGGACTGGTCGATCCGCCTTTTGCGACCCAGAAAAGTTTCGACGGGGGCCACCGACATGCAATCGGATTGCGCCGAGCAGTCGCCGCAATTCTCGCAGACGCGCTCATTGATGAAGGCGCGGATGGCGGGGTCGGGAAATTCCCCGCGCTTGCGGCGGCGGCGCTTTTCCGCGGCGCAGGTCTGGTCGTAGATGATCGCCGTGACCGCGGGGATTTTTTTGAAAATTTCCTCGACCTGGAGCAGGTCGTGACGGTCGCGAATCTCCACCTCGCGCGGCAGCAACGCATCGAGCGCGAGCCTTGCGTAGATGACGCGGCTGAAGGGAGGCGCAACGGGGAGGCCCGCGATGAGCGCGAGGAATCCC
>JAKANG010000001.1 GCA_021812505.1 Pseudomonadota bacterium | reverse complement strand
CCGCGAGATCGCGGAAAAGAAGCAGGCGGACCTGAACTCGCACACGATCGAGGCCGCCATGGCCATGATCGAGGGCTCCGCCAAGTCTATCGGCCTGGAAGTCGTGGGGTAAGACGATGAGCGGCAAGAGAATCGTCAAGGCCCGCGAGGGCATCGAGCGCACCAAGCTCTATCCGGTCGCTGAGGCCATCAAGCTCGTTCGCGAGCGCGCCAGCGCCAAGTTCGACGAGACAGTCGAGATCGCCATGAATCTCGGCGTCGATCCCAAGCATGCGGACCAGATGGTGCGCGGCGTGGTCAACCTGCCGAACGGCACGGGCCGCACCCTGCGCGTGGCGGTCTTCGCCCGCGGCGCCAAGGCGGATGAAGCCAAGGCCGCCGGCGCCGATGTGGTCGGCGCTGAAGACCTGGTCAACACCGTTCAGGGCGGCACGATCGACTTCGATCGCTGCATCGCCACCCCGGATATGATGCCGCTGGTCGGCCGCCTCGGCAAGGTGCTCGGCCCGCGCGGTCTGATGCCGAACCCGAAGGTCGGCACCGTGACCATGGACATCGCGGCGGCCGTCCAGGCCTCCAAGGGCGGCGCGGTCGAGTTCCGTGTCGAGAAGGCGGGCATTGTGCAGGGTTCGGTCGGCAAGGCCTCGTTCGGCGAGGAAAAGCTGGCGGAAAACATCGCGGCTTTCGTCGAGGCGGTCGTCAAGGCCAAGCCGACGGGCGCCAAGGGCACCTATCTGCAGCGCATCGCCATTTCCTCGACCATGGGTCCGGGCGTGAAGGTCGATCCGTCGTCGATCTCGATCGCCCAGCACTGACGGTCGCAAAACGATTCCGGAAATTTCGGGCGGCGCGATTTTTTGATCGCGCCGCTTGACAATTGGAAAAAAATGTTGTCGACCCCCTTGGCAGATCGGTCGAGAGCGTTTACAAACCACGATCCTGGCGATGGAATCGTCGCCTCATTGGGCATGGCGCCGCGAGACGTATTCACCTTTTGGAAAAATAGCGTGTTGAGACGAATATTTGGACGTGTCGAGCTGGGATGCTCCTCCGTCTAAGGGTTTTGTTCGCTTCGCAAATTGACCAATCGGTTCGGCTTGGCTCCATGTCTGCGAAAATTCGGCTTCCGCCAAACTCGGGCGTTCGGCTTGCGTTTCGGCGGTGGATAGGTCGGAGGCTCCCTTTCTCCTCAGGGATGAAAGGCGGGTCTTTCGGCCATGTCCTGTCCAAGACTGCCGGCGCTTTTGCCATCGCGCAAGAGCTTAATCGTTAGTCGAGCGCGGGGTTTCCCGCGGGAGACGAGCGGCCAGCATAGACGGGGAAAGACCTTGAATTCCGGAGGCTTGCGCCTCTGGCGTGTTTGGTTCGAACCCTCTGATCCGCAGGGGCGCGCGGCATGCCGCGCAATCTTCGTGGGGACAGGCTTTTCGGCGTCGCGGGCTCCTGGTCCGCGACATGTCGGCAACCGGCGGGGCCACCCGTAGGGCGTTCAAGGAAACGCCCGTCCAAGACGGGCTGTGGGACGTTCGGAAGAACGTCCGTCCAAGACGAGCTATGTGGCTTCGCCCATTGAAGTGAGAGCACTGTGGACAGAGCGGAAAAGAAAGAAGCCGTAACCACGCTGCACGACGTCTTTTCGAAGGCGGGCGTGGTCGTGGTTGCGCGTTATTCCGGCCTGACCGTCGCCCAGCTTCAGTCCCTGCGCAAGCAGGCGCGCGAAGTTGGGGCGAACGTCCAGGTCGCCAAGAACCGCCTTGCCAAGATCGCCCTCGAAGGCACGGACGTCGCCTCCATCGCGGCCCTTCTCAAGGGTCCGACCCTGATCGCCTATTCGGACGATCCGGTGGCTGCGCCCAAGGTCGCGACCGCTTTCGCCAAGGATTTCGAGAAATTCGTCATCCTCGGCGGCGCGATGGGCGCGACCGCCCTGAACCCGGACGGCGTGAAGTCGCTTGCGACCATGCCCTCCCTCGACGAACTGCGCGCCAAGCTGGTCGGCCTCATCTCGGCCCCGGCGACCAAGATCGCGCAGCTCTCGACCGCGCCCGCGGCCAAGCTGGCGCGTGTGTTCGGGGCTTACGCCAACAAGGATGCGGCCTGATCTCTGGCCAGGCATTGAAATCAATCGAACCAAACCTCAAATTTACAGGAACTGAACATGGCTAACCTCGAAAAGATCGTCGAAGAGCTCTCGGCCCTCACCGTTCTCGAAGCCGCCGAACTCGCCAAGTTGCTGGAAGAGAAGTGGGGCGTCTCGGCCGCCGCAGCCGTTGCGGTCGCCGCCGCTCCGGGCGCCGCCGCCGCCGCCGCGGCTCCGGCTGAAGAGCAGACCGAGTTCACGGTCGTTCTGGCGTCCGCCGGCGACAAGAAGATCGAAGTCATCAAGGAAGTCCGCGCCATCACCGGTCTGGGCCTGAAGGAAGCCAAGGACCTCGTCGAAGGCGCTCCGAAGCCGGTCAAGGAAGGCGCGTCCAAGGACGACGCCCAGAAGATCAAGGCGGCGCTCGAGAAGGTCGGCGCCAAGGTCGAGCTCAAGTAAATTTGTTTTCGGGCGCGCCTTGCGCGCTCGGCGACCAGACGAAGGCGGCTCCGGGGTTCTCCCCGGGGCCGCCGTGGCCGTATCGGGGGCGTTTTTGCTTCCGTGTTTCGGCGACGAGGCGGAAAGGCCTCTGATCCTTTCCAGGAATTTGCGCGGAGCGATCCGCGCGTCCCGGCGGGGCCGGGGAGGCGGACGGCGGCCGCGGGATCCGGATTGCGGATCGCGGGCGGGGCGGACGGCCTGTTTTTGAGGTGCGAGGAGCGATATGGCGCAAGTGTTCACCGGCCGGAAGCGTGTTCGCAAATTCTTCGGTCATATCCGCGAAGTCGCGGTGATGCCCAATCTGATCGAAGTGCAGAAGGCTTCCTATGATCAATTCCTGATGGTTGACGAGCCCAAGGGCGGGCGCGGCGACGAGGGATTGCAGGCCGTGTTCAAATCGGTCTTTCCGATTTCGGATTTCGCCGGAACCGCTCTGCTGGAATTCGTCAAATATGAATTCGAGCCGCCGAAATATGACGTGGACGAGTGCCGCCAGCGCGGCATGACCTTCGCCGCGCCGCTCAAGGTGACGCTGCGCCTGATCGTGTTCGATGTGGATCCGGATACGGGCGCCAAGTCCGTGAAGGACATCAAGGAGCAGGACGTCTATATGGGCGACATGCCGTTCATGACCATGAACGGCACCTTCATCGTCAACGGCACCGAGCGCGTTATCGTCTCGCAGATGCACCGCTCGCCGGGCGTGTTCTTCGACCATGACAAGGGCAAGAGCCACAGCTCGGGCAAGCTCCTGTTCGCCGCCCGCATCATCCCCTACCGCGGCTCCTGGCTCGATATCGAATTCGACGCCAAGGACATCGTCTATGCGCGCATCGACCGCCGCCGCAAGATTCCGGCGACCTCGCTGCTCTATGCGCTTGGCCTCGACGGCCAGGAAATCCTCTCCGCGTTCTACAAGAAGATCATTTATGCGCGCGCCAAGGACGGCTGGCGCCTGCCCTTCGACGCCGAGCGCATGAAGGGTCTGAAAGCCTCGGTCGACATCATCGACGCCGACACTGGCGACGTGGTGGTCGAGGCCGGCAAGAAGCTCTCGGTGCGCGCGGCGCGCCAGCTCGCGGAACGCGGCGTGAAGTTCATCCGCGCCGTGGACGAGGACCTTTACGGTCAGTACATCGGCGAAGACCTCTACAATCCGCAGACCGGCGAAATCTATGCCGAGGCGGGCGACGAAATCACCGCCAAGTCGCTTGAGGCTCTGGTGGGCCTTGGCTTCGAGGAACTGCCGATCCTCGATATCGACCATATCAATATCGGCCCCTATATCCGCAACACGCTGACGCTCGACAAGAATTCTTCGCGCGAGGAAGCGCTGTTCGACATCTATCGCGTGATGCGTCCGGGTGAGCCGCCGACGATCGACTCGGCGGAAGCGATGTTCCATTCGCTGTTCTTCGATTCCGAGCGCTATGACCTCTCGGCGGTCGGCCGCGTGAAGATGAACATGCGCCTCGACCTCGACTGTCCGGACACGGTGCGCGTGCTGCGCCGCGATGACATCCTGGCCGTTGTCAAGGCGCTGGTCGACCTGCGCGACGGCCGCGGCGAGATCGACGACATCGACCATCTCGGCAACCGCCGCGTCCGCTCGGTCGGCGAATTGATGGAGAATCAGTACCGGCTCGGTCTGCTGCGCATGGAGCGCGCGATCAAGGAGCGCATGTCCTCGGTCGATATCGACACGATCATGCCGCAGGATCTGATCAACGCCAAGCCGGCGGCGGCGGCGGTGCGCGAGTTCTTCGGCTCGTCGCAGCTGTCGCAATTCATGGATCAGACCAATCCGCTCTCGGAAATCACCCACAAGCGCCGCCTGTCGGCGCTGGGTCCGGGCGGTCTGACCCGCGAGCGCGCCGGCTTCGAGGTGCGCGACGTCCACCCGACCCATTACGGCCGCATCTGCCCGATCGAGACGCCGGAAGGCCCGAACATCGGCCTGATCAACTCGCTTGCGACCTTCGCGCGCGTCAACAAATACGGATTTATCGAGGCGCCCTATCGCCGCGCCAAGGAAGGCCGCGTCACCGACGAGGTGGTCTATCTGTCGGCGATGGAGGAGCAGAAATATTCCGTCGCCCAGGCCAACGCGTCGCTTGACGTCGACGGCCGTCTGACGGAGGACCTCGTGGTCTGCCGCCGCGCCGGCGACGTCGTCATGCTGACGCCCGACCATGTGGACTTCATGGACGTGTCGCCGAAGCAGCTGGTTTCGGTCGCCGCGGCGCTGATCCCGTTCCTTGAGAACGATGACGCCAACCGCGCCCTGATGGGCTCGAACATGCAGCGCCAGGCCGTGCCGCTGGTGCGCGCGGACGCGCCGCTGGTCGGCACCGGCATGGAAGGCGTGGTCGCCCGCGACTCCGGCGCGGCCATCGCCGCCCGCCGCGCGGGCGTGGTGGACCAGATCGACGCGACCCGTGTCGTCATCCGCGCGAGCGAGGATCTCGATTCCAGCCGTCCGGGCGTCGACATCTACAGGCTGATGAAGTTCCAGCGCTCGAACCAGTCGACCTGCATCAACCAGCGTCCGCTGGTCCGCGTGGGCGACGTCGTCCGCAGGGGCGACATCCTCGCCGACGGCCCCTCGACCGACATGGGCGATCTTGCGCTCGGTCGCAATGTGGTCGTCGCCTTCATGCCCTGGAACGGCTACAATTTCGAAGACTCGATCCTTCTCAACGAGAAGATCGTGAAGGAAGACATTTTCACCTCGATCCACATCGACGAATTCGAGGTGATGGCGCGCGACACCAAGCTCGGCCCCGAGGAAATCACCCGCGACATTCCCAACGTCTCTGAAGAGGCGCTGAAGAATCTCGACGAGGCGGGCATCGTCTATATCGGCGCGGAAGTGCAGGCGGGCGACATTCTCGTCGGCAAGATCACGCCGAAGGGCGAAAGCCCGATGACTCCGGAAGAGAAGCTTCTGCGCGCGATCTTCGGCGAGAAGGCGTCCGACGTGCGCGACACCTCGCTGCGCGTGCCGCCGGGCGTCCAGGGCACGATCGTCGAAGTGCGCGTGTTCAACCGCCACGGCGTCGACAAGGACGAGCGCGCCCAGGCGATCGAGCGCGAGGAGATCGAGCGTCTCGCCAAGGATCGCGACGACGAGCTCGCGATCCTCGACCGCAACGTCTATGCGCGCCTCGCCGAAATGCTGATCGGCAAGACCGCTCTTTCCGGCCCGAAGGGCTTCAAGAAGGAGCAGGTCCTGAGCCGCGAGCTGATCGACGAATATCCGCGCTCGCAATGGTGGGTCTTCGCGGTGGACGACGACGCCCTGATGGGCGAGATCGAAGCCATGCGCAAGCAGTATGACGAGGCGAAGAAGGGGCTGGAAAGCCGCTTCCTCGACAAGGTAGAGAAGCTGCAGCGCGGCGACGAGCTGTCGCCCGGCGTGATGAAGATGGTGAAGGTCTTCGTCGCGGTGAAGCGCAAGATCCAGCCCGGCGACAAGATGGCGGGCCGCCACGGCAACAAGGGCGTCGTCTCGCGTATCCTGGCGCAGGAGGACATGCCTTTCCTCGCCGACGGCACCCCCGTCGACATCGTGCTGAACCCGCTCGGCGTGCCCTCGCGCATGAACGTCGGCCAGATTCTGGAGACGCATCTGGGCTGGGCCTGCCGCAATCTCGGCAAGCAGGTCTCTGCGGCCATCAGCGCGTACCAGCGCTCGATGGATGCCGCGCCGCTGCGCGGCAAGCTGGCCGAACTTTACGGCAAGGGCGCCGACACCGCCGACCTCGCCGGGGTCGAGGACGGCGACCTGGTCGAGATCGCGCAGAACCTGACGCGCGGCGTGCCGATCGCCACCCCGGTGTTCGACGGCGCCCGCGAACCGGACATCGTCAAGATGCTGGAGCAGGCGGGTCTCGACGGCTCCGGCCAGACGGTGCTCTATGACGGGCGCACAGGCGAGGCCTTCGATCGCAAGGTGACGGTGGGCGTGATCTACATGCTCAAGCTGCACCATCTCGTGGACGACAAGATCCATGCGCGTTCGATCGGCCCCTATTCGCTGGTCACCCAGCAGCCGCTGGGCGGCAAGGCGCAGTTCGGCGGCCAGCGCTTCGGCGAAATGGAAGTCTGGGCGCTGGAGGCCTATGGCGCGGCCTATACGCTGCAGGAAATGCTGACCGTGAAGTCGGACGACGTCGCGGGTCGCACCAAGGTTTACGAATCCATCGTGCGCGGCGACGACACGTTCGAATCCGGCATTCCGGAAAGCTTCAACGTGCTGGTCAAGGAAATGCGCTCGCTCGGCCTCAATGTCGAACTGAACCAGTCCACGCCGCCCGCGGGCGAGGAAACGCCGCCCGCCGAAGCCGCCGAGTGATCTGGCCGGGCGCGTCTCGCGCCCGCCGAACTTCCCTTTTCGGAGCGGGACCCCGGATGAGCCGCCGGGATCGCCAGCCCAGGAGAAAGCAATGAATCAAGAGGTTATGAATCTCTTCAATCCGGTCGTCGCGCCCCAGGCCTTCGATCAGATTCAGATCTCCATCGCCAGCCCGGAAAAGATCCTGTCCTGGTCCTTCGGCGAGATCAAGAAGCCCGAGACGATCAACTACCGCACCTTCAAGCCGGAGCGCGACGGCCTGTTCTGCGCCCGCATCTTCGGCCCGATCAAGGATTATGAGTGCTTGTGCGGCAAGTACAAGCGCATGAAATACAAGGGCGTCATCTGCGAGAAGTGCGGCGTCGAGGTCACGCTGTCGCGCGTCCGCCGCGACCGCATGGGCCATATTTCGCTCGCGGCTCCGGTTGCCCATATCTGGTTCCTGAAGAGCCTGCCGTCGCGCATCGGCCTGCTGCTCGACATGACGCTCAAGGACCTCGAGCGCATCCTCTATTTCGAGTCCTATATCGTCATCGATTCCGGCCTCACCCCGCTCAAGACCCGTCAGCTCCTGAGCGAAGAGGAATATGTCATCGCCCAGGACGAGTACGGGCAGGACAGCTTCACCGCCATGATCGGCGCGGAGGCGATCCGCGAGCTTTTGCGCAGCCTGGACCTCGAGAACATCGCGGCCCAGATCAAGGTCGAGATCGCCGAGGCGACCACCGAGCTGAAGCCGAAGAAGCTCGCCAAGCGCCTCAAGGTCATCGAGGCCTTCATCAATTCCGGCAACAAGCCGGAATGGATGATCCTCACCGAGGTTCCGGTCATTCCGCCGGATCTGCGTCCGCTCGTGCCGCTGGACGGCGGCCGCTTCGCGACCTCCGACCTCAACGACCTCTACCGCCGCGTCATCAACCGCAACAACCGCCTGAAGCGGCTGATCGAGCTGCGCGCGCCGGACATCATCATCCGCAACGAAAAGCGCATGCTGCAGGAAGCGGTGGACGCGCTCTTCGACAACGGCCGCCGCGGCCGCGTCATCACCGGCGCCAACAAGCGTCCGCTGAAGTCGCTCGCCGACATGCTCAAGGGCAAGCAGGGCCGCTTCCGCCAAAACCTGCTCGGCAAGCGCGTCGACTATTCCGGCCGTTCGGTCATCGTGGTCGGTCCGGAGCTCAAACTGCACCAGTGCGGCCTGCCCAAGAAGATGGCGCTGGAGCTGTTCAAGCCCTTCATCTATTCGCGCCTTGACGCCAAGGGCCTGTCCGCGACCGTGAAACAGGCCAAGAAGCTGGTCGAGAAGGAAAAGCCGGAGGTCTGGGACATCCTCGACGAGGTGATCCGCGAACACCCGGTCATGCTCAACCGCGCGCCGACCTTGCACCGCCTCGGCATCCAGGCCTTCGAGCCGACGCTGATCGAGGGTAAGGCGATTCAGCTGCATCCGCTGGTCTGCGCCGCCTTCAACGCCGACTTCGACGGCGACCAGATGGCCGTTCACGTGCCGCTGTCGCTCGAAGCCCAGCTCGAAGCGCGCGTGCTGATGATGTCGACCAACAACATCCTGCATCCGGCCAATGGTCAGCCGATCATCGTGCCGTCGCAGGACATCGTGCTCGGCCTCTATTATCTGACGCTGGTGCGCGACGGAGAGCCCGGCCAGGGCATGGCGTTCGCCAATCTCGGCGAGATCGAGCACGCGCTGTTTTCGAAGTCGATCACGCTGCACACCAAGATCAAGGGCCGCGCCTGGACCTGGGACGAGAACGGCGAACGCGTGTCGAAAATCTTCGACACCACGCCGGGCCGCATGATGCTGGGCCAGCTTCTGCCGGATCACGTCAAGATCCCCTTCGACGTCGCCAACCAGCTGATGACGAAGAAGCAGATCTCGGCGATGATCGACACCGTCTACCGCAACTGCGGTCAGAAGGAGACGGTGATCTTCTGCGACAAGATCATGGGTCTCGGCTTCCGGGAAGCCTGCACGGCGGGCATTTCCTTCGGCAAGGACGACATGGTCGTGCCGGAGACCAAGCCGGAAATCGTCGAGGCGACCCGCAGCCTCGCCAAGGAATATGAGCAGCAGTACAACGACGGTCTCATCACCCAGGGCGAGAAATACAACAAGGTCGTGGACGCCTGGGCGAAGTGCACCGACAAGCTCGCCGAGGAAATGATGGCGCGCATCTCGGCCGTCCGCAAGGACGACGCCGGCCGCGACAAGCCGATCAACTCGATCTACATGATGTCGCATTCGGGCGCGCGCGGCTCGCCGGCGCAGATGAAGCAGCTCGCGGCGATGCGCGGCCTGATGGCCAAGCCGTCGGGCGAGATCATCGAGAGCCCGATCATCTCGAACTTCAAGGAAGGCCTGACCGTTCTAGAGTACTTCAACTCGACCCACGGCGCCCGCAAGGGCCTCGCGGACACCGCGTTGAAGACCGCGAACTCCGGCTATCTCACCCGCCGCCTCGTGGACGTGGCGCAGGATTCGATCATCACCTCCTATGACTGCGGCTCGACGAGCGGCATTCGCATGCGGGCGATCATCGACGCCGGCCAGGTCGTGGCGACCCTCGCGGTTCGCATTCTCGGCCGCACCGCCGCCGAGGACCTCGTGGACCAGGACGGCCAGGTCATCGTCGCCGCCGGCGAGATGATCCAGGAGACGCATATCGACCGGATCAACGCCGCCGGCATCCAGGAGGTGAAGATCCGCTCGGTCCTCACCTGCGAGGCCAAGAACGGCGTCTGCGGGGCCTGCTACGGGCGCGATCTCGCGCGCGGCACGCCGGTCAACATGGGCGAGGCGGTCGGCGTCATCGCGGCGCAGTCGATCGGCGAGCCGGGCACTCAGCTCACCATGCGCACCTTCCACATCGGCGGCGCGGCGCAGATCGCGGATTCATCCTTCATCGAAACCAATTTCGAGGGCGTGGTGAAGATCCGCAACCGCCATTTGGCGCGCAATTCGGACGGCGACCTGATGGTCATGGCCCGAAATGTCGCCGTGGTCGTCTGCGGGCCGGACGGAACCGAGCGCGCGGTGCACCGCGTGCAATATGGCTCGCGCCTGAAGGTGGACGAGGGCGATCACGTCAAGCGCGGCCAGCGCGTGGCGGAATGGGACCCCTATACCCGCCCGATCCTGACCGAGGTCGACGGCGCCGTCGGCTTCGAGGACCTGGTTGAAGGCCAGTCCATGTCGGAAACGGTGGACGAGGCGACCGGCATCGCCAAGCGCATGGTCATGGACTGGCGCATGAACGCCCGCTCGTCCAGCCTCAAGCCGGCCCTCGTCATCAAGGGCAAGGACGGCAAGCTGCTGAAGCTCGCGCGCGGCGGCGACGCCCGCTACACGCTGCCCGTGGAATCGATCATCGCGGTCGATCCCGGCGCAAGCGTGCAGGCCGGCGACGTCATCGCCCGTATCTCGCTCGAAAGCGCCAAGACCCGCGACATCACCGGCGGTCTGCCGCGCGTCGCGGAGCTGTTCGAGGCGCGCCGTCCCAAGGATCACGCGATTATCGCGGAGATCGGCGGCACGGTGCAGTTCGGCCGCGACTACAAGAACAAGCAGCGCCTGACCATCGTGCCGACCGAGGACGGCGCGGAGCCCGTCGAATATCTGATCCCCAAGGGCAAGCACATCCATCTTCAGGATGGCGACATTGTCGAAAAGGGCGATTACATCGTCGACGGCAACCCCGCGCCGCATGACATCCTTGCGATCAAGGGCGTCGAGGAGCTGGCGGCCTATCTCGTCAACGAGATCCAGGAGGTCTATCGCCTGCAGGGCGTGAGCATCAACGACAAGCACATCGAGGTGATCGTTCGCCAGATGCTGCAGAAGGTCGATATCACCGATCCCGGCGACACCGACTTCCTGTCCGGCGACCAGGTCGACCGCCTGGAGATGGACGAGGCCAACGAGCGCGCGATCGAGGAGGGCAGGAAGCCCGCGTCGGGCACGCCGGTCCTGCTCGGCATCACCAAGGCGAGCCTGCAGACCCGCTCGTTCATCTCGGCGGCGTCCTTCCAGGAGACCACGCGCGTCCTCACCGAAGCCGCGGTCAACGGCAAGGTCGATACGCTGGAAGGCCTCAAGGAGAACGTCATCGTCGGCCGCCTCATCCCGGCCGGCACCGGCGCCGCAATGTCGAAGTTCCGTCGCATCGCGACGACGCGCGACGATCTCATCCTGCAGCAGAAGGCGGAAGCCTCTTCCGCCCCGCCGCAGCTTCCCGCCGCGGAATGATCAAGCAAAAGGCCGCCCCTCGGGGCGGCCTTTTTGTTGATGGGTTAGCGCTTTGGATGGGATTGCCGGGCGTTTTTGCGCGGTGGTCGGTTGAGCAAGGATCCCCGCATCCGGCGCTTGCGCGCCGTCTTCCTTCTCCCGCAACGGGAGAAGGAAGACGGCGGCGCGGACGGACTCCAGCCTTACTTGAACTTGTAGTAGTCGTGCGCAAGCGCGGCGGTGATGGCGTCGGCGTCCTCGGACGAGGCCATCGGATTCGCGGCCGACAGGCAGCGCCCCACCTGCTTCCGCAGCGCCGGGAGGTCGTTGACCTTGCGGTTGGCCCGCGTGAACAGGCTGGTGGGGTTCCCGTCGGCGGCGCGGCTCTGGTGGCACGCGCCGTTGCATTGGTTCTCTGTGATCAGGCGGCGCCCGAGATCGAGCGTCTTGGCGTCCTGCGCCACAGCGACGCCGGCCTGCGTGGCGGCGACAATGATCAGAAATCCCAGAAACCGCATGGCGGCCCCTCCATCAAATCCGGTTCAGCAGGCAGCGGCGCCGCGCTTGCGCTCGCGCAGGAACTGGAAGAATTCCACGCCCTCGCGCAGGCGGCGCTTCATCATGGCGCGGTCGCGCACCATTTCATTGACGATCGAGGCGATCTTGCTCGGCCGGAAATAGAACTGGCGGTAGAAGGTCTCGACCGCGTCGAAAATTTCCTTGTGGCTCAGGTTGGGGTAGTGGAGGGGCGCGATCTGGACGCCGTTTTCATCCACCAGTTCGGCGTTGGCGCTGTCAAGCCAGCCGTTCTCGATCGCCTGATCATAGAGGTAGGTGCCGGGATAGGGCGCCGCCAGCGACACCTGCAAGGTGTGCGGGTTCACTTCCTTGGCGAAGCGGATCGTCTCCTGGATCGTCTCGCGGGTTTCGCCGGGCAGACCCATGATGAAGGTGCCGTGGATGGCGATGCCAAGTTCTCGGCAATCCTTCGCGAATTGCTTGGCGACCTCGACCCGCATGCCCTTCTTGATATTGTGCAGGATCTGCTGGTTGCCTGATTCATAGCCGACGAGCAGCAGGCGCAAGCCGTTGTCGCGCATCACCTTGAGCGAGGCGCGCGGCACATTGGCCTTGGCGTTGCAGGACCAAGTCACGCCGAGCTTGCCGAGCTCCTTCGCGATGGCTTCAGCGCGCGGCAGATCATCGGTGAAGGTGTCGTCGTCGAAGAAATATTCCTGCACCTGCGGGAAGTTCTCCTTGCACCATTTGATCTCTTCGATCACGTGGCCGACGCTGCGGGTGCGGTAGCGATGGCCGCCGACGGTCTGCGGCCACAGGCAGAAGGTGCAGCGCGACTTGCAGCCGCGCCCGGTATAGATCGAGATATAGGGGTGCTTGAGATAGCCGATGAAATAATTCTCGATCTTCAGGTCGCGCTTGTATATCGGCGCGACGAAGGGCAGGTCGTCCATGTTTTCCAGCATCGGCCGGTCGGCGTTGTGCTGGATATCGCCATTGGCGTCGCGGTAGGAGAGGCCGAGGATGTCCTTCCAATCCTTGCCGTCGGCGACGTCCTTGATCGTGAAATCAAATTCGTTGCGGGCGACGAAATCCACCACGGGCGCGCTCTTGAGGCTGCCGTCGGCGTCCACCGCCACCTTGGCGCCGATGAGCCCGACCTTGAGGTTGGGATTGGCCGCTTTCAGCGCCTCGATGCACTTCACGTCGGAGGCGAAGGAGGGCACGGAGGTGTGCACCACGACAAGGTCGAAATCCTTGGCCTGCGCGACCACTTCGGCGAGCTTGGTCTTGTGCGGCGGGGCGTCGACCAGCTTGGAGTTCTCGACCAGAGCGGCGGGCTGGGCCAGCCAGGTCGGATACCAGAAAGAGGCGATCTCGCGGCGCGCCTGGTAGCGCGAGCCGGCGCCGCCGTCGAAACCGTCAAAGGAAGGCGCTTGCAAGAAAAGAGTGCGCATATGAAAACCTGCTCCGCCTGAGCTGTGTTGCTGGCCGAAATTCCGTTGCGCCACAAAGCTCGCTGATCGCGGCCATTCCGTGGCGCCAGTCCATTCCAGGGTTGCGCAGCGCCCCCGGCGAAAAAGCGGAATCCGCTGTTTCGGCGCGCTGCCCAAGCGTCCTTAAACAACATCCGGGCCGTTCAATCAATCACCGGGTCCTGCGTGGGCGCCATGGCCGGCTTTGCTGCGCCGGAGAGGAAGCGCGCGAGGGCAGGGCCGATGAGGATGACCATTAGCACGCGCGCGGTCTGCAAGGCCATCACGAAAGGCAGATCGAGCTTGGCGGAAACGGCGATGATGGCGACAGCGTCGATCCCGCCCGGGCTCATCGCGAGATAGGCGGTCATCGGATCGATATGGGTTATCGTCGCCAGCGCGGCGGAAAGCCCGGCGCAAAGCGCGATCAGCGCAACGACCGAGGCGAGCGTCGTGGGCAGGGTTTTCAGGGCATGCAGCAGAATCGGGCGCGCAAACCTCTGCCCGACGGACCAGCCGAGAATGGCATAGTTCAGGGCGAGGAAGGGGCGCGGCAGCTCAAGCGTGAGGAGGCCGGAATCCTGCAACAGGGCGCCGATGAACAGCGGCGCCAACAAGGGACCGGCTGGAACGCGCAGGCGCCGCGCGAGCAAGGCGGCGCCGAGCAGGATGGCGAGGGTCGCGGCGAAGGCGGACCAGGAGACGGGAGCGAAAAAGCCGTCCAACGGCCCGGCGCCGGCGCCCGCGCCGGGCGCCCAGAGGCGCGCGATGACGCTGGCGACCAGCGCGACGAGGAGGACGCGCAAATATTGCATGAAGGCCACGAGGCGCATGTCGGCGCCATAGGCGTCAGCCATGACGACCATGGCGGAGGCGGCGCCGGGCAGGGCGCCCCAGATGGCCGTCGTCCCCGGAAACAGCCGCCATTTGGCGAGCAGCCAGCCGAACAGGGCGCTCGCGGCGATCACCGAAAAGGCGGCGGCGAGGAACAGCGGCCAATCCCGCGTCATTTCGTGCAGGATCGCGGGCGTCATCTTTTGCGCGATCATGCCGCCAATTACCGCCTGAGCCATCAGGAAGGCGTTGGTCGAAACTTGAACGCGGGCCTCGAAGGCGGAAAGCGCCGCCGCGGCGACAATGGCGCCCAACAAGAGGCCCGCCGGCAGGCGTAGAAGGGCTAGCGCCCCGCCGAGCAGCACGGTGAGGGCAAGCAGCGCCGTCCATTGGACGGGGAGGCCTCTGTCGCGAAACGAGAAGTCTTTCAGCGGGGATGTCATGCCGCGAACACGACATCGGCGCATGTCGCCACCCGCGCGAGCCGCGGAAGAATGTTCCGGATCGAAAATTCATGCAGCTCGGCGGTGCGCGAGGCGCAGGCGTCCTCGACGATCACCAGTTCGAACCCAAGCTCCCAGGCTTGGCGCGCCGTCGACTCGACGCCGAAATTGGTGGCGACCCCGCCCAGCGCCAAAGTCTTGATCCCGCGCCGGCGCAACTGGAGTTCGAGTTCCGTGCCATAAAAAGCGCCCCATTGGCGCTTGGCGATCACGATATCGCCCGGCGCCGCCACGCCGTCGGCCAGATCGCTCCAGCCAGCCGGCAGGCCTCCGGGCGGGAGCGGGGTTGGCGCATCGACCGTCTGCCGCGGCGCGTCGGCGAAATCCGGGGCAAAGGCGACGCGAACCGGAAAAACCGGAGCGCCATTGTGGCGGAACCGCGCGGCAAGCAAATTCGCGCGACCAACGACCTCGGGGCCGGAATGGGGCGCGGTCGGCGTCTGGAGAATGCCTTTCTGCAGGTCGATCAGGACCAGGGCGGCGGATTTCGGGTCGAGCGTGATCATCGCGGGCCTCGGGCTGGAAGGTCGGGCTTTCGATCGTTGTGAAAATATGCGAGGATTGCCTCGCAAAATGAAAGTTGAGGATATCCTCGCAAAAGTCAAGGGCGATGTCGGAGCAGAAGAATCAGGTCGCGGAAACCATCGCGGAAGGCGCCGAGCCGAAGCGCCGGCGCGGCCATTTGCGGGTCGCGGCGATTCTCGAGGCCGCCAGCGCGCTCTTCGCCGCCCAAGGCTATGACGCGGTGACCATGACCGAGGTCGCGGCGCGCTCCAGGACCGCGATCGGCTCGCTTTACCGCTTCTTTCCGACCAAGGATGCGCTCGCGGACGCCCTGCTCGGACGTTTCAAGGAGCGGGTCGACGAGGAGCTCGCGGCGCTCGCGCGCGAGGCCCGAACCCTGCCGCTTGAAGCTTTCGCCGATTCTTTCGTCGATCACGCGCTGGCCTGGGCGCCGGACCGCGCGGCGGCGCTCGTTTTGATCGAGGCGCGCAGCGTCGCCGGCGCGCAGCGGGGCCAGTTGCGCGCGGCTTTGCGCAACCGGCTCGCGGAGGCCGTCGCCGCGATCAATCCGAAATTGTCGGCGCAGGAAGCCGACGCCAGGGCCGGGCTCCTGCAGCTGATCTTCAAGATGGCGGCGGCCAATGCGGGGGAGGGCGAGGCGGCCTTGCGGGAAATCCGGGCGCTGGCGCGCCTTTACCTGAAGGAGCGCGTGGCTGGAGGCTGAGCGTCGATCGTCGCGTCAGCGCAACGCCCAAGCGAGCTCGTCGATGATGTCCAGCGGGTCCGTCACGGCGTCCTCCGGTCGTCCGGCGAAGCTGAAGGAAATTGCTTCGCCGCAATAGCGTCAGATCATGGCGGTAGAGAGAATGCGCCTATAGGCTCGCATGAGCGTCAAATGCGAGGTTTCCTCCGTGAACGGAACCGATGACAAACATCCAGCGGTCGAGGCCGAACCGTTGGTCGAACCCGCGGCGGCCCAGCTTCCCGCGACGGTCAAACCGCAGCCGTCGCATCCGGTCATCGAACACCATCCGCCCGGCCGGCGCACGGTCTGGACGCGGCGCGTGGCGGTCCTCGCGCTGATCGGCGGCGGCATCGGCTTTCTGTTCTGGCAGGCCCATCGCGCGCCCGCGATTCCCGCCTGGATCGTCTATGGCAACGGCCGTCTGGAGGCCGATCCGATCGACATCGACACCAAATTCGCCGGACGGATCGCGGAATTGCGCGCCGACGAAGGCGACAAGGTCGTCGCGGGGCAGGTCCTGGCGGTGATGGACACGCGCGACCTCGCCCAGACCTTGAAAAAGCAGCAGGCGCAGACCGGGCAGGCGCAGAAGGTCGTGGAGGAGACCCAGGCCTCGCTGGAACAGGCGCGCAGCTCGACTATCCTCGCCCAACAGGAAATGGACCGCGCGCAAACCCTGCTTGCCCAAGGCTGGACGACCAAGGAGGTCTATGACCAGCGCACGCAGGCCCTCGATTCCGCCCGCGCGCTTCAGACGGCGGCCGATCATCGCGTGACCGAGGCGCAGAAAGCGCTTCAGGCGGCGCAGCATGACGCCATGGTGACCCAGGTCAATATCGACGACAACACGCTCGTCGCGCCGAAAGACGGGCGGATCGAATATCGAATCGCAAATGTCGGCGAGGTCCTGCCAGCCGGGGGCAAGGTGTTCACCATGCTCGACACGGCCTATGTCTATATGGACGTCTATCTGCCGACGCTCGCCGCCGACAAGGTCAAGGTCGGCGCCGACGCGCGCATCGTGCTCGACGCTTTCCCTGACCGCCCGATCCCGTCGAAGGTCTCCTACCTCGCCAGCCAGGCGCAGTTCACGCCGAAAATGGTCGAGACCCGGAATGACCGCGACAAGCTGATGTTCCGGGTCCGCGTGAAGATCGATCCGGACCTCGCCCGCGCCCATGCCGACGCGGTGCGCAGCGGCCTGCCTGGCATGGCCTATGTGAACACGGATCCGGCCCAGCCCTGGCCCTCCCAGCTCCAGGGACGCGAAACCCAGGGAAACAAGGAATGAAAGCGGACCCGGCCGTCCGCCTGCGCCATCTGCGTCACGCCTATGGCAAGACGCTCGCGCTCGACGGCTTGTCGCTCGACCTTCCCGCCGGCTGCATGGTTGGGCTGGTCGGGCCGGACGGCGTCGGCAAATCGACGCTGCTCGGCCTGATCGCGGGCGCCAAGGCGCTGCAGGACGGCGGCGTCGAGGTTCTCGACGGCGATATCGCGGACGCGGACTTCCGGAGGGAGGCCTGCCATCGCATCGCCTATATGCCGCAGGGCCTCGGCAAGAATCTCTATCCCGATCTGACGGTCGCGGAAAACATCCGCTTCTTCTCCCGGCTTTACGGACAGGGCCGGGCGGAGGGGGCGGCCCGCGCCGCGCAACTCATGCGCGACGTCGGCCTCGCGCCCTTCGCCGACCGCCCGGCCAACAAATTATCCGGCGGCATGAAACAGAAGCTCGGCCTGTGTTGCGCTCTGATCCACGATCCCGAACTGCTGATCCTCGACGAGCCGACGACCGGCGTCGATCCGTTGTCGCGCCGGCAGTTCTGGGAGCTGGTGGACCGGATGAGGCGACGCGCCGCCATACCCATGAGCGTTCTGGTCGCGACCGCTTATATGGAGGAGGCCGAGCGGTTTGATTTCCTCATCGTGCTGCATGCCGGGAAAATCCTCGCCGCGGGCGCGCCGGCCGACGTCAAGGCGCGGGCGGGCGCGACGAGCATCGAGGAGGCTTTCGTCGCCTTGCTGCCGGCGGAAGAGAGGGCGCAGGCCCGAAAACTCGACATCCCGCCGCGCCGAGGCGACGGCGATGGGCCGGTGATCTCGGCGCGCGGCCTGACCCGCCGTTTCGGCGATTTCACGGCGGTCGATCATGTCGATCTCGATATTGGGCGCGGCGAGATTTTCGGGTTTCTCGGCTCCAACGGCTGCGGCAAGACCACGACCATGAAAATGCTCACCGGCCTGCTGCCCGCGAGTGAGGGAGCGGCGCGGCTTTTCGGCCAGACCATGGAGGCCGGCGGCATGGAGTCGCGTCGGCGCGTCGGTTACATGTCCCAGAGCTTTTCGCTCTATACCGAGCTGACTGTCGCGCAGAACCTCGATCTTCACGCCCGCCTTTTTCATCTGCCGCGACCGGAAGCCCGCGCCCGGATCGCCGCGCTGACCGAGCGATTCGGCCTCGACGATTATCGCGACGCCCTCGCCGCCGACCTGCCGCTTGGCGTCCGGCAACGTCTCGCCTTGGCTGTGGCGTTGGTTCACGAGCCCGAACTGCTCATCCTCGACGAGCCGACCTCGGGCGTCGATCCGCTCGCCCGCGACGAGTTCTGGCGCCTGCTCATCGAATTGTCGCGCGGGCAGGGCGTGACCATTTTCATCTCGACCCATTTCATGAACGAGGCAGCGCGCTGCGACCGCATTTCGCTGATGGATTCCGGGCGGATTCTCGCCACCGGCGCGCCGGCCGATCTCGTCGCGGCCAAGGGCGCGGCCAATCTCGAAGACGCATTCATCTCGTTTCTGGAGGGAGCCGGTGCGCGCTCGGCGGAGAGCGCGGTGGCGGATGCGCCAAGGCTCTTCGCGTCCGCGGCGCCGCCCGCCAATCCGGGCTTCAGCCTGCGCCGCATGATGGCTTATACGATCCGCGAAATTCTGGAACTGTCGCGCGATTCCATCCGCCTCGGCTATGCCCTGCTCGGCCCGGCCGTATTGCTGCTGGTGCTGGGTTTCGGCATCACAACCGACGTTGATTCCCTGACCTATGCGGTGCTCGACCGCGACAATTCCTTCCTGAGCCGCGCCTATGCCAGCGAAATCCGGGGCTCGGCCTATTTTCTGGAGCAGCCGCCGATCCGCGACGCCGAGGATTTGCAGAATCGGCTCAAAAGCGGCGCCGTCACGGTGACGGTCGAAATTCCGCCCGGCTTCGGCCGCGACATCAAGCGGGGGCGCCCGACGGAGGTGTCGGTCTGGATCGACGGCGCCATGCCATTCCGCGCCGAAACGATCCACGGCTATCTCGAAGGCGTCCACCAGCAATTCCTCGCCGATCCGGCCATTCGCGGCCTGCCGGAGGGAAGCGACGCGCCGGCGGCCGATATCGAGACGCGCTTCCGCTACAATCAGGATTTCGATTCCATCTATGCGATGGTTCCGGGCGCCATCGCGTTGCAGCTCGCGCTCATTCCGGCCATTCTGATGGCGCTCGCCATCGTGCGCGAGAAGGAGCTCGGCTCGATCACCAATCTCTATGTGACGCCGGTGACGCGGCTCGAATTCCTGCTGGGCAAGCAATTGCCCTATGTCGTCCTGGCCTTCGTCAATTTCCTCGTCATGTTCCTGATGGCGATCTTCATTTTTCAGGTGCCGCTCAAGGGCGGCTTCGGCATTCTGACGCTTGGCGCGATCGTCTATGTCATGGCGACGACGGCTTTCGGCATGGTGGTGTCGGCCTTCACCTCGACACAGATCGCGGCCTTGTTTGGCACGGTAATCCTGACCATCCTGCCCGCAACCATGTTTTCCGGCATGTCCACGCCCGCGTCCTCGATCACCGGTTTTGGCAGGGTGCTGGGGGCGCTGTTCCCCATGACCTATTTCCTGCCGATCTCGGTCGGCGCCTTCACCAAGGGCCTCCATTTCGCCGATCTCACTCGCGATCTCGCGATCCTGTCGCTCTTTGCGCCGGCGCTGATCGTGAGCAGCCTTCTGCTCCTGAGAAAACAGGAGAAATGATGCAGACCCTGAGCAATATCTTCTGGCTGGGGACGAAAGAGCTGCGCAGCTTTTTCCGCGACTGGGTGCTGCTCGGTCTGGTGGTCTATTCCTTTTCGCTGGCGATCATCGCCCAGGCGCAAAGCAATATGCAGGAGCTTCATAACGCCTCGATCGCCTATGTCGACGAGGATCATTCGGAGCTGTCCGCGCGCCTCGTGCGGGCGTTCCTCCCGCCTTATTTCCTGCCCGCCGTCCCGGTCGGGCAAGGCGATATTGACCGCCTGATGAACACCGGGACCTATACGTTCATCATTGACATCCCACCGCATTTCGAGCGCGATCTGCTCGCTGGGCGCCGGCCCGCGCTTCAGGTCAATGTCGACGCCACGGCGTCGATGCAGGCGGGAATTGGCTCCGGCTACGCCCAGCAGATTCTTTCCGACGAAATCAACAAGTTCCTGACCCACCAGGATGAGACTCCGCCCCCGCCAATCGATCAGGTCGTGCGGATCGCCTT
>JAKANG010000208.1 GCA_021812505.1 Pseudomonadota bacterium | reverse complement strand
GCAAATCGCCGAGGTCCTCGACGCCGTCCTGCACGAGGCCTCGCGCAATCTCAGCCCCGCGGGCCTGCGCAACTATCTCGAAGGCGCGCGCGGCCTGTCCGAACTCGGCCGCGGCCCCGGCCCGGTGCTGGCCTTTCTGGAAGCCATGCCGGCGCTGGCGCGCGAGATCGGCGAGGATCAGGTCAAGGATTGCGCCCTCGCGGCGATGAAGCTCGCCTCGATCACCTCCGGCGAGGTGATCGCCATGTTTCTCGCCACCGCGCCCAATGCGGCGCGGCGGCTGGGCGACTCCGATCTCTTCGCGGCTTACGTCCAGTTCCTGCACCAGCTTTCCGCCCGCGCCCCGCGCGGTTTGCGCCCGATGTTCGGCGTACTCGACGACCTGCTGCACAAGCTGTCGCTGGGCGGCCTGAGGCGCTGGGCCTTTTTCGGGGCCGAGGCGCATCGCACGGACTTCAAGACGCAAGCCGAATATTTCGCGCTGAAGACGCCCGACAGCCTCGCCATGCTGCAGAAGGAGCGCAAGGGGGCGCTCTTCGTCGATCACCAGCGCAAGCTCACCGCTTACTTGCGCGCTCTGTGGGGCCGCGAGTTCTACCTGCGCCCGGCGTCCGCGGAATACGCCGAGTTCCAGCCTTTCATCGAGGATTTCGCGCTGCGCCTGCCCGACGCCGCGCAAGACGAACCAGGCCTCCCGGGCCTCGACCTGTTCCGCGCGGCGGCCGCTCACATGGCCGCCCACCTCGTCTATATGCGCGAGCCGATCTCAGCCCAGGAGCTGACCCAGGCGCAGATGGTTCTGATCGGTTTCATCGAGGACGCGCGCGTGGAAAATCTGGCGATGCGCGACCTGCCTGGCCTGAAGAGCCTGTGGCGCCCCGCGCTCGCCATCGAGCGCGGGGCGTCGGAACATCCCTCGCAAGCTTTGCTGGAGCGCCTCGCCCTCGCTTTGCTCGATCCGGAGACACCGACCGGCGACGTCGAGGCGGACGCTTTCGCCCGCCGTTTCCACAACACATTCCCGGCCAAAGGCGAGGACGCCAATTTCGCGTGGGGCCTGGGGCTGGAGCTTTATCATCTTCTCGCCAACCGCCGCGCCCTGCCCTCTTTGCGGCAGTTGCAGCGGCTGCGCCTGACCCATCGTGACGACAACCGCTATATCTGGGCCTTCGCCGAACTCGACTGGGCGCGCGAAGCCGAGCGGATTCACATGCCGAAGCAGACGCGTCGCCGCGTCTCGCTGATGGAATTCGTCAACGAGGTGGAGGTCGAGACCGCAGGCGACGACGCCCAGGAAGTCTGGACGCTCGACGGGACGCTCTATGACGACGACGACACAACTTTCAACGAGAAATACGGGACAGACCCGGTTTCCGATCCCTTCCCCTATCATGAGTGGGATTATCAGGCGCAGACCTTCCGCCCGGATTGGGCGATCTTGCGCGAATATCGCAGCCCGCCCGGCGACGCCAACGACATCGACGCCATCGTCTCCCGGCACAAGCCGGTCGCCAGCCGCCTGCGCCAGATCGTGGACAAGCTGAGGCCGCAGGGCGTGCAGCGCGAGCGCAAGCTGGAGGATGGCGATGAGATCGACGTCAACGCCGCCGTCGATTTCATGATCGACCTGCGGCTCGGGCGCGATCCGGACCCGCGCATCACCATGCGCAACCGGCTGAAAACCCGCGATCTCGCGGTGCTGATCCTGCTCGATCTCTCGGAATCGACCAACGATCCGGCCCCCACGGGCGAACAGAGCATTCTCGGCCTTACCCGCGACGCCTCGGCTCTGCTCTCGCGCGTGCTGTCCGACATCGGCGATCCCTTCGCGTTGGACGGATTTTGTTCGGACGGGCGCGGCGACGTGAAATATTTCCCCCTAAAGCCGTTCGAAACGCGATTCGACGACACGGCCAAGACGCGGCTTGCCGGAATGAAGGGCGGCTTTTCCACGCGGATGGGCGCGGCCTTGCGCCACGCCGGAGCCAAGTTGCGCCGCCAGCCGCAGAAGAAGAAGCTGATCCTGCTGGTCACCGACGGCGAACCGGCGGATGTGGATGAGCGCGATCCCAATTACCTGCGCCGCGACGCCAAAAAGGCGGTGGAGGAATTGAGCCAGAGCGGCGTCCACACCTTCTGCCTGACGCTGGACCCGCGCGCCGATCATTACGTCCAGCGGATTTTCGGGGCCAAGGGCTACACCATCGTCGACAAGGTCGAGCGCCTGCCCGAACGCCTGCCGCAGCTTTTCGCGGAATTGACGGGCTAGGCGAAAGAACCGATTGGGCCGCAAGGCCTCCACACAGGATGGCGCAGGACCACCCGTTTCCGCAGCTCTCCTGCCCAGACATCCGCGTCCCAGCGTGGGGACGCGGATGTTGGAGAGAACTAGGCCCGTTTCCTTCGCGGAAACGGGTCTTTTTTGATTGGTCGAGCGCAGGCGAAGACGACGCGATTTTCCCGCTTGCGGTCACGCTCGAAATTCTGTTGCCTGTGGCCGATGGCCTTTCATCTGACCCCCACTTTCGACCTGTCCGCAGGGCTGTTCGTTCTACATGGGACGGCGATATTTTTCGCCTTTCGCGCGATCCGTTCGGCGCGGACGCCGCAAGGCGCGGTCGGATGGACCTTCTTCCTGATGGTCCTGCCCTGGCTCGGCGTGCCGGCTTATCTGGTTTTCGGGGATTTCCGCTATCCCAAGATGGTGAGCGCGCGCCGGTCCTCGCAATCGGCCAGCCGCGCCGGCATCGAGGGCTTCGACGAGCGCACGCGGGCGGCCGGCGACGAGGGCGATCCTCTGCGCGCCGGGTTCGAAACTCTCGCCGAGCGGCCGGCGGTCACGGGAAACGCGGCGGAACTGCTGACCGACCATGCCGCTTTCGACGCGATTTTCGAAGGCGTCGACGCAGCGCGCCGCTACATTCTGATCGAGACCTATATATTGCGCGACGACATGACCGGCCTGCGTCTTCAAGAGCGGCTGATCGCCAAGGCGCGCAAGGGCTTGCGCGTCCATGTCCTCTACGATCCTTTTGGCAGCCATGGCCTTGGCCACGCTTATCTCAAGAGGTTGCGCGCGGCCGGGGTCGAAATCACCAATTTCCACGCCCGCCACAAAAGCCGGCTTTTTTCGCCGATGCGGCTCAATTTCCGCGATCACCGCAAGATCGTGGTCATCGACGGGGAAACCGGCTTCACCGGCGGATTCAATTTCGGCGACGAATATCTCGGCCGCAATCCCCGGCTCGGCCGCTGGCGCGACACGCTCGTGCGCCTCACCGGCCCCGCGGTGGCGCAACTTCAGGCCCATTTCGCCGAGGACTGGCATTGGGCGACGGGCAAGAGCCTCGACCTCAACTGGCGCCCGGAAACGGTTTTGAACGACGTCACCGCCCTGGTCCTCGCCTCGGGGCCGGCGGACGCGCAGGAAACCGGTTGTCTCTATTTCCTCCATGCTTTGACTTGCGCGCGCAAAAGAGTCTGGATCTCTTCGCCCTATTTCATCCCCGACCCGAGTCTGATGAGCGCCATGCGGGTGGCGGCGGCGCGCGGCGCCGATGTGCGGGTGATTCTCGCGGGGAAACGCGATCATTGGCTGGTCTGGCTCGCCGGTTTCGCCTTTCTCGACGAAATGCGCGGGTCCGGCGTGCGTTTCTATCGCCATCAACCCGGCTTCATGCACCAGAAGGTCATGCTGATCGACGACCGCGTCGCGGCCATCGGCAGCCACAATCTCGACAGCCGGTCGTGCCGCCTGAATTTCGAGGCCAGCGCGATCGTCTTCGACCTCGCATTCGCCCAAAAAGTCGCCGCCATGCTGGAACGGGATTTCGCCGCCGCCACGCCGGCGGACCGCCCTCTGTCCGATCAGCCGGCGGCGCTGCGGGTGGCCGCTCCCGTCGCCCGGCTGTTCGCGCCGATTCTGTGATGGCGGTCGGGGCGCTCCGGATCAGAGCTTCGGAGGCGCCGGATTGGCCTTCCTCTTCCGCGCCTGCGCGTCAAGGTCCTCGGAGAAAACGGCCACATCCAGGATGCGCAGCATGGGCGCGCCGAAATTGAACGAGAAACTGATTTCGACACGCTTCCTGTCGTTCATCATCATCTTGCTGGGCGTATGATCGTCGGAAAACTTCTTGGCGAAGTAGACCCATCCGCCAGGGGCGCAATCCGGGGCCTTTCCCTCTCGCAAGTTATATTTTTCGATAATAACTTTAGTAAGCTCTTCGCAACTCATATTTGTCTTCATGGAATATTCGATATCATTGAGAGACCTGGTTAGCGGCGTGAACCTCAATGTGATGAATGAGCCGTCGTCCAGGGAGCAGCTTGCGCGGCCAGGTTCATAATCGACGCATTCGCGTTGCATGATACGCAACGCATCGGAGCTTTCAGTAATTGCGAACGGCAATGCTAAGAGCACGCCCATAATGGAGGCGCCGGCGACAATCCCGCAGCAGAGGAGTAAG
>JAKANG010000207.1 GCA_021812505.1 Pseudomonadota bacterium | reverse complement strand
AGGCCCAGCTCGCCTCGATCGCCGGCGGCCTGGTCAACGCCTTCGCGGAGACCAATACGACCTCCGGCGCGAAAGCCCCCGGCCTGTTCACTTATCCCGGCGCGACCTCGGTTCCCGGGGCGTCGCTCATACCTGGACTGGCGGGCGAAATCGAAGTGTCGAGCGCGGTCGATCCGGCGCAGGGCGGCTCGCTCAACCTGATCCGCGACGGCGGGATCAATGGCGCGGCCTATGTCCAGAACACAACCGGCGCCGCGGGCTTTTCGACCGCCATCCAGAACGATATCGCCGCCTTAAGCGCGACGACGAATTTTCCCTCCGCCGGCGGCCTCACGACCTCGACCAGCCTGACCGATTACATGGCCAATTCGGCGAGCTGGCTCGATGGGCAATATCAATCCGCGAGCAATCAGGCGACCTATCATTCGACCTTGCAGGCCCAAGCGTCGCAGGCTTTGTCCAATGCGACCGGCGTCAATATCGACAACCAGATGTCGCAGATGCTCAGCCTCGAAAACTCCTACCAGGCGTCGGCCAAATTGATCTCGACGATCAACACGATGTTCGGCGCCCTCTTGCAGGCGGTGGCGTGACATGAGCCTCGACGCGGTGTCCACGGCGACAATGTCGTCGATCCTTAGAAACAATGTTTCGCAGATCCAGTCGCGGCTCACGACGCTGGAACAGGAAAATTCGACCGGCCAGCTCGCCGACATCGGCCTGACGCTCGGCGCCGATTCGGGGCAGGACGTCACCCTGCATCAGCAGATGGCCGACCTGACCTCGATCTCCGCCTCCAACGCCGTGGCGACGAGCCAGCTCGGCGCCGCCGCCAACGCGCTAACCAGCCTGCAAGGCGCGGCTTCGACCCTGTTGGCCGCCTTCATCGAGGGCCAGTCGGGAACGCCCGGAAGCACCGGCGCGATCGGGCTTCAGCAGCAGGCCTCCGGCGCCTTGCAGAGCTTCGCCGCGCAAATGAACGCGGAGGTCGGCGGCGCTTATGTTTTCGCCGGAATCAATAGCGGCGCCGCCCCGATCGCGCCTTACGCGCAGACCCCGCCGAGCGCGGCGCAGAACGCGGTGAACGCGGCGTTCCAGAGTTTCTTCGGCTTCCCCGCGACCTCTCCGAGCGTGAGTTCGATCACCGGGGCGCAGATGCAAGGCTTCCTGTCCAATCAGTTCGCCGCCCTGTTCAGCGGGACCGGTTGGACCTCGTCGTGGTCGGCCGCCAGCGATACCGTCGCGACCAGCCGGATCGGTCCCGATCAAACGATCGAAACCTCGGTCAGCGCGAATAATTCCGCGTTTCAGGACATGGCGCAGGCGCTGACCATGGTCAGCGCCTTCGGCGGGCTGAACCTCTCCGCCGGCGCTTATTCCAGCCTGATGTCCACGGCGCAATCGTTGATGAACGGCGCCAGCAACGGCCTGATCGCGGTCAGCGCGACGGTGGGCGCGATGCAGAATCAGGTCACCGAGGCGGACAGCGCGATCACGCTCCAAAAGAATGTGCTCACGACGCAGATCGACAATATCGAGTCGGTCAACGCCTACCAGGTCGCGACCCAGGTGAGCAGCCTCTCGACGCAGCTGCAGACGGCCTATTCGCTCACTGCGCAAATCCAGAAACTCAGCCTCGTCAACTTTCTCTAACCTGAAAATCGCGGGCCTGCCTGATGTATCAGTTCTCCTATGCCGAAGTCGTCGACGATTCGCCCCAGGACATGCGCGCGCGCGAGCGCGATGCGCTGTCGCGCTGTATCGAGATGCTCGAAACGGCGGAAAAATCCGGCGCACGATCGCGCGCGGCGCAGGAAGCGCTCACCTTCCTGCGCAAATTGTGGACGATCTTCATCGAGGATCTGAGCGGCGACAGCAACGATCTGCCGCGCGACCTGCGCGCGCAGCTCGTTTCCATCGGCTTGTGGATGCTGAAGGAAATCGAGCGTCTGCGGGGCGGCGCGAAGGACAGTTTCGCCGATCTCATCGAAGTCAACGCGATCATTCGCGACGGCTTGGCGTGAGGCGCCCATGCTGCTCAAACTGCGCGCGGGCGAGAAACTCTATATCAATGGCGCGGTCATCAGGGTCGAGCGCAAGGCGACGATCGAATTGCTCAACGACGCGACCTTCCTGCTCGAAGCGCATGTGATCCAGCCGGAAGAGGCCAGCACGCCCCTGCGGCAGCTCTATTTCGTCCTGCAGACGGAACTGATGGAACGCGAGGGCGCGCCGATGGCGCGCAAGGTGTTCCGCGCCATGCTGGCCGACACCAGCGAGGCTTTCGGGCCGGGCGCGGTGGCGGACGGTCTGAGCGGCGTGGCGGCGCTCGCGGAAGCGGGCCGCGCCTTCGAGGCCCTCAAGGCGATCCGCTCGCTTTACCCTCTCGAAGCCAGCCTGCTCTCGGACAAGCCGAGGACGCCGGCGGCCGCATGAAAAGGATCGATCCATGACCGTGTCTTCCGTGACCTCCACCACTCCGGCCGCGACGATCAGTTCGGCGACCTCCGCGGCCCAATCGGCCACGATCAACTACAACGAATTCCTGCAACTGCTGATCACCGAGCTGCATAACCAGGATCCGACGAACCCGCTGGACCCGACCCAGCAGGTGTCGCAGCTCGCCTCGTTCTCTGCGGTCGAGCAGCAGGTCCAGACCAATGCGACGCTGACCTCGCTGCTCAACAATTCCTACATTTCCCAAGCCGAGGCCGCCATCGGCAAGACGGCGACCTCGTCGGACGGCTCGGTCAGCGGGACCATTTCCTCGGTCTCGGTCACAGCGAGCGGCGTGACCGCGAATTTGAGCAATGGCGCCACCCTCGCGCTCGGTCCGGGTGTCACCATTTCCTGATCGCGTTCACCCGACCGGCCAAAGATTGAGACCATGAACGAGGCCGACGCCCTCGACCTGCTTCACGCCGCGATCCGGACCATCATGGTCGCCTGCGGCCCCCCGGTGGCGGCGGCCATGGCGGTGGGAATCATCATCGCCCTGTTCCAGGCGCTGACGCAGATCCAGGAAGCGACGCTGACTTTCGTCCCCAAGATCGTCGCCGTGTTTCTCGCCCTGGCGCTGACCGGGGCCTTTATGGGCGCCCAGATCCACAATTTCGCCGAACAGGTTTATGGGCGCGTCGAAAAAGGTTTCTGACGCGCCGGCAGGCTGACGCAAGCTTGCGCCGCCAATCTGAGCGAAACGACGGATTGGCCTGACCTTATGACCGACGCGATTTTAACCCAAGGCGCCGCAAGCGGAAAAAGCCGGCGGGATGTGTTCTTCGCCCTGGGCATTATCGCGATTCTCTGCATTTTCTTCCTGCCTATTCCGGCGATATTGATCGACTTCGGCCTTGCTTTCTCGATCGCTTTTTCGGTGCTGATCCTGATGGTCGCGCTGTGGATCGAAAAGCCGCTCGAATTCTCCGCCTTCCCCACGATTCTGCTCGTCGCCACGATGCTGCGCCTTGCGCTCGAAATCGCCACGACGCGCCTCATCCTGGCCCATGGCGCGCAAGGGGTGACGGCGGCGGGCTATATCATCGGCGGCTTCGCCCGCCTGGTGATGGACGGCGACTTCGTCATCGGCCTTGTGGTGTTCATCATATTGATCACCGTAAATTTCCTGGTCATCACCAAGGGCGCGACCCGTATCGCGGAAGTCGGCGCCCGCTTCACCCTCGACGCCATTCCCGGCAAGCAGATGGCGATCGACGCCGACCTTTCCGCCGGCCTGATCAATGAAAAGGAAGCGCAGCGCCGCCGCCGGGAACTGGAGGAGGAAAGCTCCTTTTTCGGCTCGATGGACGGCGCGTCGAAATTCGTGCGCGGCGACGCCATCGCCGGCCTGATCATCCTCGCGGTCAACGTCTTCGGCGGGATCGTCATCGGCGTCAGCCGCCACGGCCTGGACATAGCGGCGGCCGCGGACGTCTTCACCAAATTGTCGGTGGGCGACGGACTGGTGTCGCAGATTCCTGCGCTCATCGTCTCGCTCGCCGCCGGCCTGCTGGTCTCGAAGGGCGGGACGCGCGGCTCGGCGGAAAAGGCGGTGTTCGACCAGCTTGGCGGGCGCCCGCGCGCGCTCTTCGTCGCCAGCGCCCTGCTGTTCATCCTCGGCCTGGTGCCGATGCTGCCCTTTCTCCCTTTCGCGAGTCTCAGCGGCGTGCTGGCTTTCCTCGGCTACGCCATTCCGCGCAAGCTCGCCGAAAAGCAGGCGGCCAGCGAGGCGGCCGAGCTCGCCCGCGAGGAGCAGGTCCGCGCCGAGGCGAAGAATTCGGTCAAGGAATCCCTGCGCACCCATGAAATCGAGCTGGTTCTAGGCAAGCAGCTCGCCGCGCGGCTGCTGGCGTCGCAGAGCGAACTCTCCACTCGCGTCGCGCGGATGCGCAAAAAATTCGCCACGCAATATGGCTTCGTGGTGCCCGAGATCAAAGTGTCGGACAACCTGTCCGCGCCGCCGAAATCATACGAG
>JAKANG010000206.1 GCA_021812505.1 Pseudomonadota bacterium | reverse complement strand
CGGCAGCGTCACCAAAGCGATCAGGCCCAAAGCCAGAGCCGCGATCAGCAGCAGCGGCGTCAAGGGGGAGGTGATGAAGGACCGGGTCAGAAAACCGGCCACGCCCAGCGGGCGCCCGCCGGAGGCCCCGCCATCCGGACCGCCATGCGCGTTCTCGTTCATCGGGGATTGACTCATGGGGTCTGCACCTTGTCGCCAGGCGCAAGGCCAGTCAGAACCTCAATCATCCCCGGCTCGGCCGAATCCGCGTAGACGATCGCGACGTCGAGCGGGCCCTCGGCGCGCAGAACCCGCACGTAGTCCACGCCCGAGCGCGTCGTCACCGCGGAGCGGGGAATTAGCATCACCTCGCGCTCGCCCACCGGCGCCATAATCTGCACGCGCTCGCCGACAAAATAATCGCCGAGGTGCTCCACCTCCGCGTCCGCCAGGACCCGGCCATTCTCGATCTCCGGATAGATCTTCACAATCCGTCCCTGGCGTTGCGCCCCGACGCCGATCTCCACGCCCGCGTCCTGACCGCGCGGCGTCAGAATCACCTGCGAGCCCAGCTTCAGAAGCGCCGCATGGCGCTCCGGCAGGCTCAGGCGCAGGAAAAGCGAACCCGCCGCGATCCGGGCGATCGCCTCGCCCGGCAGGACCACCGAGCCCGGAACGACCGAGACCGTCAGCACCCGGCCGTCCTTCGGCGCCCGCACGTCGCCCTCGCTCATCTGCTGCGACACCACCGCCCGCTGCGAGCGCATCGCCTCGACCTGGTGCTGCAGAACGTCCACATTGGTCTTCGCCTGGTCATAGGCCGCCTTGGTGATGAAGCCCCGCGGCAGAAGGTCCTCCGCCCGCTTCAGCGCGTCATTGGCGTTGTCGAGTTGCGACTGCAGCGCCTTCAACTGGCCGTCCAGAGACTGAGCCTGAAGCGCCAGCTTCTCGTCCTCCACCGTCGCGATCACGTCGCCCGCCTTGACCTGCGCCCCTTCGTCCACCGAACGGCTCGCCAGCGTTCCCCCGATCCGCGTGCGCGCCGGCACGATGTCCCGGCTCTCCACCTGGCCAAACATCGCCTTCATGTCGGCGACCTTCCGCTTCTCCACGACAAAGCTCTCCGCCTGCGCAGCACCCGAAAGCGCCGCGCAAAAGGCGAAGGCCGCCAAGCCGTTGACCAACAGGGATACAGGGCCTCGCTTGCCCATGAAGCGCCTCATCGAAAAAGGGTGATCCGCACCGCAGCCCGCCACACGGCGCGCCAGAGGGTGATTTACTTATATTCAAATATATGCAAATAATGCCCCATGGATGTCAAGCGCTTCGAACCCGACCTTTTCGACACCGCCGCCGACGACGCCTGCGACCTCGTCAAGGCGCTCGCCCATCCCGCGCGCCTGAGGATCGTCTGCGCCCTCTCGGGCCGCGAATGCTCGGTGACCGGGCTTGCCGAAATCGCCGAAGTCCCCATCTCGACCATATCGCGCCATCTCGCCCTCCTGCGCAAGGACCACATCGTCAAGACCCGGCGCGCCAGGCAGACCGTCTTTTACTCCCTCAGCAACGAGAATGTCGGGAAGTTCGTCGCCACCCTCGCCGAGACCTTCTGCGACCTTGGCCCCGCCAGATCCGCCTGAACCCGAGCCGCCCCAAACCGGACCGGCGCGAAGGCGCAAGAACAAAATCAACTCAATTCCATCCCACGCGACGCCCAACCCATGCGGCGCCCCAAAGGCGCGACGCCCAAAGCGCAAAGGAAACCTTGAATGTTGAAGCAGCCCTTGAAGAAAGGCTTCAAGCAGATGCTCGCCGACGCCAACGCGATCATCGACACCATCTCCGTCCACGACGCCCTCCCCCTTGTCGGCAAGAAAGAGGTCCTCTTCCTCGACATCCGCGAGTCCTTCGAGCTCGAAAAAGGCGAAATCCTTGGCGCCCTCCACGCCCCTAGGGGCTTCCTCGAGTTCTTCGCCGATCCCGAATCCTCCATGCACAAGCCCGAAATGGCCCGCGCAGAAAAAATCATCCTCTATTGCGCCACCGGCGGACGATCGGCCTTCGCCGCCAAAACCCTCGTCGACATGGGCTACAGCCTCGAAAACATCCTCAACCTCGCAGGCGGCTTCGAAGCCTGGAAAGCCGCGAACGGACCGATCGAAATCATCTGAGATCGGTTCCCATCACGAGAACCGGTCGAGCGCGAATGTCTTGGGGCGTCGGCAGACGCCCGTCTTCCCACGGGCTAAGGCCGAACCGATGCGAGGGGTCTTGTTGCTCGCGACAAGTCGCGAGCAACGAACACAAGTCAAACGAACCCTTTCGCAAAATCCCGTTGATTCCCGGCCCCGGCTGATCCATTGGATTTGCAGGAGGATCGCGGGTGACGCTGGACCAATTGCGGATTTTCGTCGCCGTGGCGGAACTCGAACATGTCACGAGGGCCGCCGGCCAGCTCAACCTGACGCAATCGGCCGTCAGCGCGGCGATCAGCGCGCTCGAGCAGCGCCACCACATGAAGCTGTTCGACCGAATCGGCCGCCGCGTCGCCCTGACCCAGGAAGGCCGCACGTTTCTGCCTGAAGCCCGCGCCCTGCTCATCGCGGCGCAGCGGACGGAAAAGGTGCTCGGAGACATCGGCGGCCTCAAGACGGGACGGCTGAATATCGCCGCCAGCCAGACGACCGGCAATTACTGGCTGCCCCCGCGCCTCGCCCGCTTCGCCGAACTTTATCCCGGCGTCGCCGTCCATCTGACGATCGGCAACACCCATGAGGTCGCCGAACTCGCCATCGCCGGTGAAATCGACCTCGGATTGGTCGAGGGCGCCGTCTCTTATCCCGCACTCGCCGCCACCCGGGTGGACGACGACGAACTGCTGATCGTCGCCGCGCCGAAACTCGCCGCGGATTTTGCCGCGCACGATCCCGCTGCATTGTTGAGAGCGCCTTGGGTGGCGCGCGAGAAAGGATCCGGCACGCGCGAGGCCTTCGAGGAAGCGATCCAGAATTTCACGTCGCCCGACAATCTCAGACGAATCTGCCTCGAACTGCCCTCCAACGAAGCCGTGCGGTCGGCCGTCGAGGCGGGAGCGGGCCTTGCCGTAATGTCCTGTCTGGTGGCGAAGGCCTCGATCAAGGCCGGCGCGCTGGTGGAATTGCCCTTCGTCCTGCCCAAGCGGCCATTCCATGTCCTTTCGCACAAACAGCTCTATGCGTCGCGGGCGGCCAAGGCCATGCTCGGCCTGATGCTGGACTCCGCGACTACGAACGCCTGATACTCGATCGCCCGTCTTACAAATTTCAGTTTCGATGCTCGTTTGCGCCGGGAAACGACTTATCTATTGCAACATCCGGCGCCAAAATGGACGGGGTTGGCCGTTGCGAGGCCGGAAGAAACCGATGCGGAAGACAATTCTCCCTTTCATGGCGCTCGGCGCCGTTCTGATGGCGACCGCGGCCCATGCGACCGAACGGGACGCGCTCCAGCGTCATCACCCGCGCCATCACCGCGTCACGCCCCAATCCGGCCGGCGGCCTCATACCGAAGTCCAGCCGCAGGCGAGCCCGCCGCTCATCCCGTCGATGACGCCCTTCAAGCATCCGGGCGAAGGCGACAACACCGGGCTGAGCCGCAATCCGGACGATTGCGACACCGGCTGCATCGGCGGCAACCCCGACTGATCCGACACTAGAATTGGAAGCGGACGCCGACGGTCGGATCGATGTTCCGGCTGCGCTGGAAACCGCTCGCCACGCCGCCATAGGCGTTCGACGACATCACGCCGGCATAGAGAACGATGCGCTTCACAGGCCTGTAAGTGACCATGACCGAATAGGAATAGCGGCCGCCGGCGCATTTCCCGCTGCTGGTCGCAATTCCAGAGCCGGCGCAGGTCGCGGGCGGCGCAAGGTAATCGTTCTGGGTTTCCCAATAGACGCCCGCCCCCAGGTCGAGCTTTGCCGAAACCGCATAGCGCAGACCGGTCCACGCCGTGCTCAGGACGCGGGGAAGCGCATAGGCATTGGTGGTCACGGCGCCGGGAGGAACGACGATTCCCTCGGCGATCGTCGAAAATCCGTAAGGATAGCTTTCCGTCGGATCGCCGGTGCGCGAATAGACATAGCCCATATAGAACCGGAACGGCTTCCAATCGTAGCGCGCGAGCAGCGCCAATCCGCCTGTGTTCCCCAGCGTCGCCCTGACGATCGAATTCGGGTCATAGCCCGGCGGCAGGGGCGCGCCAGAATAGCTCGAGAGCATCGCCGCGTTCTGGGCGTAACCGCCGATCGCATCGAATGAGAGATCGCCGAATCGGGCGCCCACGAGGACCTGATATTGGGCGGTGGCGGCATTGCCGTCGCCATAGCCGCCGATCTGGGTCTGGGCGGCGAAACGCACCCCCTGATAGGTCAACCGATAGGTCAGCGCCGTATTGACGCGCGCCGTCGGACTGGCGCCGTATCCGGAATAAAGCGCCGAAAAGCCGAGCTGGGAAAAGGCAACCGACGCCACCGGATCATAGGCG
>JAKANG010000205.1 GCA_021812505.1 Pseudomonadota bacterium | reverse complement strand
CCGAGTGTTCGCGCCGTTGAGCTGGGCATAATTCTTTTCTTCCGGACGTCTGGCGAGCAATTCGCGGTAAAAATCCTCGGGCCAGAAGTCGCCGAAGATCATATGCGGATAAGGCTTCGACCAGACATCGGCCGCCATGATGGATTTCACGGCATGGGCGACCAGTTCGTCGTAACGGCTTTCGGGCATGCGGAACCTTTGCAATCTGCGTCGCCTGTCGACAGCGACGGTGCACGCGCTCATAGCATTTTTCTCGTTTCGCCAAAACACACGCCGACGCAACGGATTTCGGCGCCTTGCTCGGCGGCGTCGACACCCGCGGTCGCGAGGATTTACGTTTCGGCGCAAGACCCGGCGTTGCGCGATCGGCCGGTCCGCCCCAACGATTGGGGCCGATGCCGCCCTCCTCACCGAAGCGCCGCGGCTGAAACAGAAAAGAACGCCAGCCCGATCCGAAAAATTCTCTGTTCGCGCAGTTTGGAATTCGATCGTGGCGGATGGGCGATTTGGCTGACTCCCGTCAGACTGCGCTATTCGCGAACTACACCGCTCTCGTAAAGTAAGTTATATTTATACAAAAGAAAAACATGTTAGCCAAACAAGCCGTTGTCGCGCGGCAGACCGCGATCAAGAGTCCAAACCACTTCTGGGGAGGGGGCGGTGAGCAACACGTTTCAGCAGGCCGCGACGACGACGATCAGCAACAACGGCTTCAACTTTCAAGTCTATGAATGGAGCACGGCGGCGAACTGGACAAGCGGCGTTCCGCAGAACGGCGGGGCGGCGACTGTGAATGTCACGGCGCCGGGCAATCCGAGCGGCTATGACGACATCGCCAATCTTTATCTCGACAGTCTCTACCAGCAGAGGCGGGGCAGACGGCGGCCGGGGGCAATCTGCAGATCGGCTTCCTGAGTTTCGGGGCGGCCAATTTCCCCGGCGTCTCTATGCCGACGCCCTGCTCGGCGCCTCGTCCGCGACGCTGACGATCGACGGTTTTTCTGGCGCCAATTTCGGCGAGGTCGGCGCCTTCGGCCCCGGCGCGGTCACCTATGTCCTGGCGCCGAGCGATTCTGGCGAGATCTATCTGGTCGACGACGGCGGCGAACTGGTGCTGAGCGCGACGCCGAACAGCGGTTCCGGCAATTCGGGCTTCTATTTCGAGAATTCGGTCGACGACGGCACATTCGCCTTCCGCCATCCCGGAAGCACGATCAGCGATCCGCTCGCCGGCGTGGCGATCGGGGATTCCATCGCCCTGCCGGGCTCCGATGTGATCTCGGTGACCTATGGCGCAAGTTCGCTGTCGGTCACCACCAATCTCGGAACCACGACCTTCGCCAATGTCAGCTATTCGGGAACCGCGCCGACCGACCGGCTATACGGTCAGCCTCGATCCCACCGGCCTCGAACGCATCACATTTACGGAAACGGCATGTTTCCTTGCAGGCACGCGGACTTCGACCGAGCGCGGCGAAATCGCGGTCGAGGAATTGCGGATCGGCGATCTTGTCCGCACCATGTCAGGCGCGCTTCGGCCGCTGAAATGGGTCGGGCAACGCGCCTATTCGGCCCGCTTCGCCGGCAACAGTCCCGATCTTCTCCCCATCCGCTTCAAGGCGAGATCGCTCGATGAAAACGTCCCGGCGCGCGACCTGCTGGTGTCGCCGAAACACGCCATGTTCCTCGACGGCGTGCTGATCCCGGCCGAGCATCTCGTCAATGGCGCGACCATCGTCCAGGAAGCGCCGGGCGAGGACATCCATTATTTCCATCTCGAACTCGAGACCCACGATGTTCTCATCGCCGAAGGGGCTCTTTCCGAAAGTTTTGTGGACGACGACAGCCGGGCGATGTTCCAGAACGCCCATGAGTTCGGAAAACTCTATCCGGAGGAACGGGCGAAGGAGGCAATCTATTGCGCGCCACGCGTCGAGGACGGCTTTACGCTTGACCGCGTGCGCCGGCGCCTCGCCGAGCGGGCCGGGCTTGTCTATCCCGCCGCGACGGATTTCGGCTTGCTGATTGGCGCCGTCGCACGCTGCGACTGCGACGGCGTCTCGGGCTCGGCGCTTAGCACGGCCTATCCCGACACTCCGGTTTGCCTCGATGTGATCGTCGATGGCGTCTTCGCGGCCTGTGCCTATGCCGACGCCGAAAGGCCCGACGGCTTTTTCGGCTTCGACCTGCAGTTCGACACGGCGCTCGATCCCTCGCGCCCGCACGGGATCGAGTTGCGACGCTCGGCCGACGGGGCTAGGCTGGGCGGCCGCCTGATCCTCGCCGCCGAGGCGGCCTGAGCGCGGCGAAATCACGAACGGGTCATGGCGCTTCGCGGCAATATCGATTCTGTCTCAGCAACGCATGTCGACGGTTGGGCCTGGGATCCCGATCGCGCCGACGCGCCTGTCAGCCTCCTCGTCCTAGCCGATGGCGCGGTGGTGGGGCGTTGCCTCGCCAACCGCTGGCGTCACGATCTGCTTGAGGCGGGGATCGGCAACGGCGAGCACGCCTTCAGCCTCCAACTTCATAAACGGCTGGCGGGCGGCGAAAGCCATATGATCGAAGTCCGGCGCGAGGAGGACGGCGCCGTCCTGCCCGGCTCGCCGAAAATCGTCGAGACGCCGCTGTCTTTCGATCAGGACATGATCGACGAGCTTTCGCGCATTTTCGCCGCCGCCGATACAGATGAGGATTTCGACCGGCGCATGACGTTTCTGGCGGAGCAGGCCGAAAAGCTGAAAGACGCCTATGCCCGCAAGCGCAGCGGTCTCGCCGATCGCGAGGCGTGGCGTCGCCTCCAATGGCAGGATGCGGCCATGGCCCAGGTCGGCAAAGTCGCGCCGGAAGCGCGGCCCGTGGCGCTAGTGATCGACGACCGCCTGCCCGACGTGAACCGCGACGCCGGGTCCAAAGCCATTGTCTCGCATATGCTGTCGCTGAGACGCCTGGGCTTCGACGTGCATTTCGCGCCCGCCGACATGAGCGGCCAAATGGACGCCAACCTGGCCGCGCTGGAGGCCCTCGGCGTGACCTGCCACGCCAAACCCTGGGTCAGTTCGGTGGAGGAATTGCTCAGGCGCCTTCCCGGCGCCTATCGGCTCGTCTATCTGCACCGCCTGACCAATGCGTCGTGCTATCTGCCGCTGACGCGCAAATATCAGCCGCGCGCCCGGATCATCTACAGCCTCGCCGATCTCCACAGCCTGCGTCTGGCGCGCGAGGCCGTGGTCGAAAAGCGCGACGATCTGGCGCGCTACAGCGAATGGCTGAAACAGCAGGAATTCTGGTGCGCCGCGCAAGCCGACGCGGTCATTACCCATTCGTCGGTCGAAAAGGACATTCTCCAGCGCAGCCTTCCGGCCAGGAAGATCGTGGTCGCGCCTTGGCATGTCGCCCCGAATCCCACCGCCGCAAGCTTTCCGCAGCGCAACGGGGTCGGCTTCCTCGCCCATTTCGCCCACAAGCCGAATGTCGACGCCGCCCGCCTGCTGGTCGGGACGGTCATGAAGGCGGTATGGGCGAAAGACCCGTCCATCGTCTGTGCGCTCGCCGGCAGCGACATGCCCGAGTCCTTGCGCGAACTGGAAAGCGACAGGATCGCCATTCTCGGCTCGGTCGGCGAACTGAGGGAGTTTTTCGATCGCGTGCGGCTGACGATCGCGCCCATGGCTTACGGCGCCGGGATCAAAGGCAAGGTTCTCGAAAGTTTCGCGGCGGGCGCGCCCTGCGTCTGTACGCCCGTCGCGGCGGAAGGGCTCGATCTTCCCCCCGCCCTCGCGCGCTTCGTCCATGCGAAGGTCGCCGACATGGCGGAGGCGATCGTCGCGCTCCACAATGACGAAAACCTGCACGGCGAAGCCGCCGCCGCCGGCCTCGATTTCATCCGCGACTTCGCCAGCGAGGTAAAAGTGGACGCCGCGCTGGCGCTTGCCGCGGACGTTTCGGCCCCAAAGGCGGGCGAACGGACGAGCGATCACGCCGCCTCGGTTTGATCCCGCCTCACGGGCTCACAAATGCCCGCGTCGCCATGAGCCATTCGCGCGTGCGCTCTTCGGGGTCCGGGTTGAGGGTCACGTCGGTGACCACCGCCGCGCTTTGGGCGCCGGCCTTCAGGGCCTCGACCGCCCGCTCCGGCGTCAGGCCGCCGATGGCGACCAGCGGCAGGGCGCCAACGCGCTGCTTCCACAGGCCGATCTTTTCCAGACCCTGCGGGGCCCATGGCATTTTCTTCAGGATGGTGGGAAAGATCGGGCCGAGCGCGACATAATCGGGCGCGGCGGCCAGCGCCTTTTGCAGTTCGCTTTCGTCATGGGTGGAGACGCCAAGTCGCACGCCCGCCCGCCTGAGCGCGGCGACATCGGCCGAGACAAGATCTTCCTGGCCGAGATGGACGAAATCGCACTCCAGTTCCAGGGCGAGGCGCCAATAGTCGTTGACGATGAGCTGGGCGCCGAAATCCCGGCAAAGGTCGCGCGCCCGCGCGATCTGTTCCCGCAAATCGCTCTCT